>NZ_JBHJQI010000131.1:0-25608 GCF_042262805.1 Streptomyces sp. NPDC056361 | reverse complement strand
CCGCCTGCGTCTGGTGTCCTAGGCGCGGGCTGCGTGCGGCGGCGGGCGGCTCCTGCGGGAGGAGCGGCGGCGGCTCCTACAGGAAGGAGTTGATCTCGATGGTCTCGGTGCGGCCGGGGCCGACGCCGATGGCGGAGATGGGGGCGCCGGACATCTCCTCGAGGGCCTTCACGTAGGCCTGCGCGTTCTTCGGCAGGTCGGCGAAGGTCTGGGCCTTGGTGATGTCCTCGGACCAGCCGGGGAGCATTTCGTAGATCGGCTTCGCGTGGTGGAAGTCGGTCTGCGAGTAGGGCAGCTCCTCGACGCGCTTGCCGTCGATCTCGTAGGCGACGCAGACGGGGATCTGCTCCCAGCCGGTGAGGACGTCGAGCTTGGTGAGGAAGAAGTCCGTGAGGCCGTTGACGCGGGTGGCGTAGCGGGCGATGACCGCGTCGAACCAGCCGCAGCGGCGGTCACGGCCGGTGGTGACGCCGCGCTCGCCGCCGATGCGGCGCAGGGCCTCGCCGTCCGCGTCGAAGAGCTCCGTCGGGAACGGGCCGGCGCCGACACGGGTCGTGTAGGCCTTGAGGATGCCGATGACGCGGCTGATCTTCGTCGGGCCCACGCCGGCGCCGGTGCAGGCGCCGCCCGCGGTCGGGTTCGAGGAGGTGACGAAGGGGTACGTGCCGTGGTCGACGTCGAGCAGGGTGCCCTGGCCGCCCTCGAAGAGCACGACCTTGTCGTCGTCGAGCGCCTTGTTGAGGATCAGCGTCGTGTCGGCGACGAAGGGCTTGATCTGCTCCGCGTACTGGAGCATCTCCTCGACGATCTGCTCGGCCTGGATCGCGCGCCGGTTGTAGAGCTTGGCGAGGAGCTGGTTCTTGCCCTCCAGCGCCGCCTCGACCTTCTGCTCCAGGATCGACTCGTCGTACAGGTCCTGGACCCGGATGCCGACGCGGTTGATCTTGTCGGCGTAGGTGGGGCCGATGCCCCGGCCCGTGGTGCCGATCTTGCGCTTGCCGAGGAACCGTTCCGTCACCTTGTCGAGGGTGACGTTGTACGGGGTGATCAGGTGGGCGTTGCCGCTGATCAGGAGCTTCGACGTGTCGACGCCGCGGTCGTTCAGTCCGCTCAGCTCGGAGAGCAGGACCGCCGGGTCGACGACGACACCGTTTCCGATCACCGGGGTACACCCCGGCGAGAGGATTCCGGAAGGGAGAAGATGCAGCGCGTACTTCTGGTCGCCGACGACGACGGTGTGGCCGGCGTTGTTGCCGCCCTGGTAACGCACTACATAGTCAACGGAACCACCGAGGAGGTCGGTGGCCTTTCCCTTGCCCTCGTCACCCCACTGAGCACCGAGCAGCACAAGTGCGGGCACAGGCGTACACCCCTTCCGGGTGGGGCATGTCCAAGGTCAGGGGGCGTACGCCGCCTCACCGGTGTGCCCCGGAATAGACGAAGCCCCTGGCGCAATAGCGCAAGGGGCTCTTGCACAAAGATGCTACCCGAGGAAGGACCGAGGTGTCGGATCACGACCAGCTGCTGGTCATCGTCGACCCGGTCGCCCGCCGATGTGACGGCGAGTCCGTGCGGATCGCGAAGGATGTCCTGTGTGCGGGCGCGGAGGCGAAGATCTGCCTGCCGGACGGCCCCGAGGAATTCTCCCGGGCCCTGGCCAGGCGCGGCTCGCGGCGCCCCGTGGTGCTCGGCGACGACCGGGCGCTGCTGCGTGCGGTGACCCTGCTCCACCGGGACCGCGACCCCTCCCGCGCGCCCCTCGCGCTCGTCCCGATCGGTGCTCCCGACGGGCTCCAGGTCGCCCGCGCGCTCGGCGTGCCGCCGGGCACCGTGGCGGCCGCCCGGACGGTCCTGGACGGTGTGGCGCGCCGCCTGGACCTGCTCGTGGACGACAGCGGCGGGGTCGTCCTGCAGCGCTTGGACGTCCCGGCCGCCCGCCTGCTCGCCGCGGCGGCGCCCACCGTCTGGGACACCTGCCGGTCCCTGGTCCGCACCCTGGCCCGTCCGGCGCCCGCGCCGGTCCTGGCGCGGGCCCACCGGCTGCGGGTGGAGGCGGACGGAGTGCTGCTCAGCGACGTGGACACCCTGCTGGAGGGCCTGACCGTGCGTGCCCTGGGCGGTTCGGCCGCCCTGACCCTCGCCCCGGCCGGCGCCCCGCCCGTGCACGCCACCGCCCAGACCCTGACGGTGACCGGACCCGACTTCCGCTACCGCGCCGACACCATGGTCTCGGGGCCGGTGCGGCGGCGGGAGTGGACGGTCCGGGCAGGGGCCTGGGGGCTGACGCTTCCCCGGAAGGCCGGAGCGGTCTAGCCTCCCCGAGGGGTACGTGATCACACGGGGCGACGGGGGTTCGTGGTGGAGTGCGCGCTGGACCGGGAGGCGACCCGGCGGGGGCTCGGGCGCTACCGGAGGCAGGCGGTGCGGGGCACGGGAGCGGGAGCGGCCCTCGTGGGCCTCGGCCTCGTCTTCGTCCTCCTGCCCGTCGACGCCTCCTGGGCGTCGGACGTGGCCGCCGGCCTCGGCACCACGGGTCTGATCGTGCTGGGCATCGCCCTCAGCGCTTTGCGGAGCGCCGGGCGGATGCGGCGGGCGCTGGCGGCGGGGCCGTGGTCGGCCCACCCCGCCGTGGCTGTCGTCCGCGGTGGCATGGTGCCCCCTTCGATCGTCCTGGGCGACCGGGCCGGCGGACGGGCGTGGCCGCTCACGATGGCGGCGACGAAGCAGCGGTACGAGCGGGTGCTGCCGGGTCCCGACGCCGTCCTGTGGTGGTGCGGCGACCCGGACCGCGGCGGCGTGATCGCCCCGCCCGGCGGCGAGGAGCTGATCTGGGCGCGGGCGGTACGGGGCTACCACACCCGGAATCGGACCGTCGGGCTCGCGGCGGCCGAGGGGTTGTTCGACCGGCCGGCGCCCGTCCAGCCACGGGGCTCCCGCATCGGCTTCCCCGAGGGCGAGGGCGACAGCGGCACCGGGGCCCGTGCCGAAGCCGGCACCCGGGCCCGTGCCGAAGCCCAGGACCGTCACCCCCCGACGTACGCGGTCCTCGCCGCCGCGGCCCGGCGGCAGGCCCTGCCCGGGACCGGCCGCGCGCGCCGCGAGGCGGACGTGCGGGCCGTGCCGTGGTGGCGGGTGCGCTCGCTGCGGCACGTGGCGGGCCTGTCGAGGCTGCTGATCTCGCCGGTCCCCGTCGTGACCGGCCTGTTGATGCTGGGCCGTCCGGAGGATTACCCCGCCGTCGTGGCGTACGCCGTCATCGCGTTCGGCGTGGGCCTCGTCCTGCACTCCGGCCGGCGCTTCCTCACCTCCGGCCGCGCCATCGCCCGGCTGCTCGCCCGGTCCGCGCGGGCCCCCGGGCCCGTACCGAAGCGGTACGCCCTGCTGTTCGACCCGGTCGGCGGCGCTCCGGTCCTCGTGCTCTTCCCGCACGGCGGTGGGCCGGAGGACCTGCCCGAGGCGGTGCTCCGGCTGTACCCGCCGGGCACGCTGGCGAAGCCCCGCAAGGGGCTGCCCTCGGCCCCGTCCGGCCCGGTGGAGCTGCGGGGCCTGCCGGCCGGCACCGGCCAGGGCGAGCTGGCCGTCGTCCCCTGGATCGAGGGGCGGCCGGTGTGGCCCGCCGGTCCGTACGAGGAGCTGCGACCGGGCGATCCGGCGGCGCGGGAGTACCTGGAGCGGCTCGCGCCGCCTCAGGAGACTTCGGGGGTCCCGGCTCCCTGAGCGGTGCCGCGCGCGGCCCGGTGGTCGCGCCAGCGCTCCATGATTCCGGACATCTCGCCGTGCAGGAAGGCGAAGAACTCCGCCGTCTCCGTCGTGCGGCGACCGGCCGCGCTGTCGGGGCCCAGGGTCTCCGCGCCCTCCTTCAGGACCTTCTCCCAGCGGACGAGGACCTGGTCGCGGCGGGTGAAGGTCTCGTACCAGAGCTCGTTGTGGAGGACGTAGCGGTCGCGGCGGGTGCCGGGGTCGCGTTCGCGGCTGACCATGCCGACCTGGGTGAGGTAGCCGATAGCGCCGGAGACGGCGGCCGGGCTGATCCGGAGCTGTTCGGCGAGTTCGGCCGAGGTCATGGAGGCGGTCTCGGAGGCGAGGAGGGCCGCGAAGACGCGGCTCGCCATGCGCTGCATGCCGGCGGCGGTCATCTCGGCCGCGAAGCGCTCGACGAAGCGGGAGACCGCCTCGTCGCCTCCGCCGTCGTCGGTCTTCGTCATCTCGCGCTCACCCATCCCCTGACTTTATACGGTTCCTTAACTTCACAAATTTGTGAAACTACCGTACGTTCTGAAGCATGACGAAGGCAATCAGCGTCGTCGGACTGCACAAGTCCTTCGGGCGCACCCAGGCGCTCGACGGCCTCGACCTCACCGTCGAGACCGGCGAGGTCCACGGCTTCCTCGGCCCCAACGGCGCCGGGAAGTCCACCACCATCCGGGTCCTCCTGGGGCTGCTGCGGGCCGATTCCGGCGGCGCCCGGGTGCTCGGCCGCGACCCCTGGCAGGACGCCGTCGAGCTGCACCGCCGGATCGCGTACGTCCCCGGCGACGTGACCCTGTGGCGCAACCTCTCCGGCGGCGAGGTCATCGACCTGTACGGCCGGCTGCGGGGCGCGCCCCTCGACGGGGCCCGCCGCGCGGAGCTCATCGAGCGCTTCGAGCTCGACCCCACCAAGAAGGGCCGCACCTACTCCAAGGGCAACCGGCAGAAGGTCGCCCTCGTGGCCGCCTTCGCCGCCGACGTCGACCTGCTCGTCCTCGACGAGCCGACCAGCGGCCTCGACCCGCTGATGGAGGAGGTCTTCCGGAGCTGCGTCGAGGAGGCCCGCGACCGGGGCCGGACGGTCCTGCTGTCGAGCCACATCCTCAGCGAGGTCGAGGCCCTCTGCGACCGGGTCAGCATCGTCCGCAAGGGCCGGACCGTCGAGTCCGGTTCGCTCGCGGAGCTGCGGCACCTGACCCGTACCAGCGTCACCGCCGAACTCGCCGGACCGCCGAACGGACTCGCCCGCCTGCCCGGCGTCCACGGCTTCGCCCTCCAGGAGACCGAAGGGGGCCGGGGCGGCCGCGTGAGGTTCCAGGTGGACACCGACCGGCTCGACGCCGTCCTCCGCTCCCTGACCGAGTCGGGCGTCCGGAGCCTGACCTCGACGCCGCCCACCCTGGAGGAGCTGTTCCTCCGCCACTACACGGACGAGGGGGCGTCATGAGCCTCGCCGGCACCGGGGCCCTCACCCGGCTCGCCCTGCGCCGCGACCGGGTGATGGTCCCGGTCTGGGCGCTCGTCGTCGGCGGGATGGTCGCGAGCGGCGCCGGGTCCCTGGAGGGGCTGTACGGCACGGCCGCCGAGCGGGCCGAGCTCGCCGCCTCCATGACCGCGAACAGCTCGATGCGCGCGCTGTACGGACCGGTCTTCGGCGACTCCCTCGGCGGGCTCGTCGCCTGGCGCTTCGGCACCTTCGGCACGGTCCTCGCCGCCGTCGCGAGCCTGATCGTGGTGGTCCGGCACACCCGCGAGGAGGAGGAGACGGGCCGTCAGGAGATGCTGTCCGCCGGGGCGGTCGGCCGCCGCGCCCCGCTCACCGCCGCCCTCCTCACCGCCCTCGGACTGAACGCGGCCGTCGCCCTGATCGTCACCGCCGGGCTCGCCGGACAGGGCGCGGCCGGGGCGCTCGCGCTCGGTCTGGCGATCGGCGGCACCGGCATGGTCTTCGCGACCTCCGCCGCGCTCGCCGCCCAGTTCACGGAGAGCGCCCGGCTCGCCAAGGGCCTGTCGGCCGCCGTCCTCGGCCTGGCCTTCGCGCTGCGGGCGGCCGGCGACTCGGGGACCCCCGACGGCTCCTCCGTGCTGACCTGGCTCTCCCCCGTCGGCTGGGCCGAGCAGGTCCGCGCCTTCGCCGGCGAGCGCTGGTGGGTGCTGCTCCTGATCGCCGCGGCCGTCCTGCTCCAGGCGTCGGCGGCGTACGCGCTGGCCGCCCGCAGGGACGTCGGGGCGGGTTTCGTGGCGACCCGGCCGGGCCCGGCCGAGGGGCGCCTCGCGACCGCCGGGGCGCTCGCCTGGCGGCTCCAGCGCGGCTCGCTCCTCGGCTGGTCGCTCGGCTTCCTCGTCGGCGGCCTCGTGTTCGGCGGGATGGTGGAGGGCGCGGCGGACATCGTCGGCGACAACGAGCAGGCCCGCGAGATCTTCGAGCGGATGGGCGGGCAGAGCGCGCTCACCGACGCCTTCCTCGCCACCATGGTGTCCCTCTTCGGGATGATCGCCGCCCTGTACGCGGTCGGCTCGGTGCTGCGGCCGCACGGCGAGGAGACCTCGGGCCGGGCGGAGCCGCTCCTGGCGGGCGCCCTGGGCCGGCTCCGCTGGGCCGCCGGGCACCTGGTGATCGCCTTCGGCGGCTCGGCCCTGATCCTGGTCCTGGCCGGCCTCGGCCTCGCCCTGTCGTACGGGCACGACGCCGGTCCCGTCCTGGGCGCCGCGCTCGTCCAGCTCCCGGCGGTGTGGGTGCTCGCCGGTCTGGCGGTCCTGCTCTGGGGCGCCGCCCCGAGGGCCGCGACCGCCGCCTGGGGCGTCGCCGGGCTCTGCCTGGCGCTCGGCTGGGTCGGCCCGGCGCTCGACCTGCCGCAGGCGGCCCTCGACCTGTCCCCCTTCGGCCACCTGCCGAAGCTGCCGGGCCAGGACGTGGACTGGACCCCGGTGCTCGCCCTGACGGCGCTGGCGGCGGCGCTGGTCGCGGCCGGCCTCGCGGGGCTGCGCCGCCGGGACCTGGCGGGCTGAGGCGGCCGACCGCCTCGGCTCCCTCGGCTCCCTCCGATCCCTCCACTCCCTCCGCTCCTTCCGCTCCCTCCGCTCCTTCCGCCCGGGCTCACACCTCGACGAGCAGCTCCTCGAAGCCCCGGATGACGTACCCGGGCTTCCTGACCGGGTCGGCCGCGAGCCGCAGGCCCGGCGCCTGCCTCAGCAACTCACCGAAGACGGCGGTGAGTTCGAGGCGGGCGAGCGGGGCGCCGAGGCAGTAGTGGATGCCGGCGCCGAAGGTGACGTGGGGGTTGTCGGCCCGGGTGAGGTCGAGCACGTCGACGGTCGGGCCGAAGCGGGCGGGGTCGCGGTTGGCGGAGCCGAAGAGGAGGGCGACCTCGGAGCCGCGCGGGATGACCTGGCCGCCGAGCTCGATGTCGTCGAGGACCCAGCGCTCGAACATCTGGAGCGGGGTGTCGTACCGCAGAAGTTCTTCCACAGCTGTGGACAACTTTTCGGGATCCGGACGGACGCCCTCCCTGAGCAGCGTCCACCAGCCGTTGACCGTGGTGTTCACCGTGGCCTCGTGGCCCGCGTTCAGGAGCAGGACGCACGTGGAGACCATCTCCTGCTCCGTCAGCTCCTCCACCGCGATCAGGGACGAGATCAGGTCCTCCCCCGGCTCCCTCCGCCGCCGCGCGATCAGCTCCCGCAGGTAGTCCGAGAACTCGATCGACGCCCGGACCGCCCGCCGGGCCGTCTCCTCCGACGGGTTCAGCTCGAACATCCCGCAGATCGCCGCCGACCAGGGCCGCAACCGCCCCCGCTCCTCGTCGTCCTCCGGCACCCCCAGCATCTCGGCGATCACCGCCACCGGCAGCGGTTCGGCGACCGCGCCGAGCAGATCGCCGCCGCCCGCCGCCACCAGATCGCCGACGAGCCCGGCGGCCAGCCGCCGTACGGTCGGCGCCAGGTCCTCCACCGTCCTCGGCGTGAACGCCTTCGACACCAGCCGCCGGATCCGCGTGTGGTCCGCCGCCTCCAGATCGAGCAGCCCGTGGTCGTTGAGCGTGTGGAAGGGCTCGTGCGCGGCGTCCGGCGCCACCCGCCCGAACTCCTCGTGCGTGAAGCGGTGCGTGTACGTCCGGCCGAGGCGCCGGTCGCGCAGGAGCGCCGACACGTCCTCGTGGTGCGGGATCAGCCACTGCCGGGTCGGACCGTGCCAGTGCGCGCGGCCGGCGGCGCGCAGCGCGGCGTAGGCGGGATACGGGTCGGCGACGAACTCCGGCGACCAGGGGTCGTACACAGCGTCAACAGCGTCCATGACCGGACGCTACCCCCGCGCGGCGGCTCAGCCGCCGACCCGCACCAGACCGGCCTCGTACGCGAAGACCGCCGCCTGCGTCCGGTCGCGCAGGCCCAGCTTCACCAGGATGCGGCTGACGTGCGTCTTGATCGTGGACTCGGCGACGACGAGGTGCTCGGCAATCTCGGCATTCGACAGGCCCTGGGCGATGAGGACGAGGACCTCCGTCTCCCGCTCGGTCAGCTCCCCGATCTGCGCCATCGCCGGCGGGCGCGGCGAGGTCCCCGGCGCCTTCGCGAACTCGGTGATCAGCCGCTTGGTGACGGTCGGCGCGAGCAGCGCCTCCCCGGCTGCCACGACCCGCACCCCGTCCGCGAGTTGCCGGGCCGAGGCGTCCTTGAGCAGGAAGCCGGAGGCCCCGGCGCGCAGCGCCTGGTACACGTACTCGTCCAGGTCGAAGGTGGTCAGCACGAGCACCTTCGCGTCCGCGTCGGCGGCGACGATCTCCCGGGTGGCGTCGATGCCGTTCAGCTCGGGCATCCGGATGTCCATGAGGACCACGTCCGGGCGGAGGGCGGCGACCTGGGCGATGGCCTCCCGGCCGTTGACGGCCTCGCCGACGACCTCGATGTCCGGCATCGCACCGAGCAGCACCGAGAAGCCCTCGCGGACCATCATCTGGTCGTCGACGATCAGTACGCGGATCACTGCGTGGCCTCCTCGCGGCTCACGGGGACGAAGGCCGCCACCTCGTAGCCACCGTCGTCGGTCGCCTCGGCCGTCATCTCCCCGCCCAGCATCGTCACACGCTCCCGCATGCCCGTGATGCCGTGCCCGGCGCCCGGCGACGGCTTCACCAGGCCGCGCGCCGGCCCGTTGGCGATCCGGAGCCCCAGGCCGCCGAGGACATAGCTGACCTCGACCTTCGCCGCCGCCCCCGGCGCGTGCCGCAGCACGTTCGACAGGGCCTCCTGGACGATCCGGTACGCGGAGAGCTCCACGCCCTGCGGCAGCTCCCGCACGGCGCCCGTCACGGTCTTCTCGACGTCGAGCCCGGCCTCCGCGACGTTGCGGATCAGCCCGTCGAGGTCGCCGAGGGTCGGCTGCGGGGCGTCGGGCGCCTCGTAGTCCTCGGCCCGTACGACACCGAGGATGCGGCGCAGCTCGGTCAGCGCGGCGACGGCGTTCTCCCGGATGGTGAGGAAGGCCTGCTCCAGCTCCGGCGGCGGGTTCTCGACGCGGTACGGGGCGGCCTCCGCCTGGATGGCGACCACCGACATGTGGTGCGCGACGACGTCGTGGAGCTCGCGGGCGATGGTGGTGCGCTCCTCCAGGACGGTCCGCTTGGAGATCTCCTGCGCCGTGACGGTCTGCTGCGCAGTGACCTCGCGGTCGGCCTGGCGGCGGACCTGGACGACGGTGACGGCGAGCAGGACCATGGCCGAGACGAAGACCATCGGGAACGAGTCGGAGCCGCGCCCGACGCCGAGGGCCATCTCCAGGAACAGGGAGTAGCCGGACGTCACGGCCCACATCCACGCCGCGGTACGGGGCCGGGTGCGGGCGGCGACCACGGCGAGGACCACCAGATGGGCGGCGAAGCAGGCCGCCGTCCAGGGCCAGCCGCCCCCGAATCCGGTGGCGTACCCGATGAAGGGGGCCGTGGCGAGCGAGGCCCAGAAGGCGAGGACCGGCCGGACCAGGGTGAGCAGCACGATCGCGGCCGGCACACAGGTGGTCACGATCGCCGTCACGCCGAAGCCGTAGTAGATCCGGTCGTATCCGACGGCGAACACGACCACGGCGCAGAACGCGACGAAGGCGTGGGGAAGCAGCCCCGCGTAGACCCGTATCCGCCGCGGCAGGAAGCGGGTCGGCCCGCTGTCCACGTCCATGCGCGGCATCGAGCGGTAGGCGAAGGCGTCGTCGAAGAGTTCCTGGCGCAGCCCCCCGAGCGCCGCCTGCACCAGGCGGAACTCGGGGCTGCGGCTCGTCTCGGAGGACTGTGTCTGGGTCACGCGAACCACGGTACGGGGGCCCCCGAGCGGGGTCGTCCGGCTCTGTGCGGATCCTTCCGGGTCCCCCCTGAGTACTAGGAGGACGCGGGACACCCCTAGAAGGCCAGCTGGGCGATCTCCTCGGCGACCACCGCGCAGGCGTCGGCGGCCGGGTCGATCAGCGGGAAGTGGCCGATGTCCTCCAGGAGCGTGAGGCCGACCTCCTCGCCGGCCTTGGCCGCCGCCTCCGCGTAGGCCTCGGCGACGGCGTGCGGGACGACGACGTCCTCGCGGCCCTGGACGAGGGTGGTCGCGATGCCGGTCGGGAGGAGGACGGCCGGGTCGGCGGAGGCCGCCCGTGCCGCGTACGCGGTCTCGCCGCCGAGGAGTTCGGTGACCGCGCCGCCGCACACCCCGAGCTCGACCGCCCGCGCGAAGTGGGCGATGGGGGCGAGGGCGACGACGCCGCGCAGGGCGGGCGGGGCGGGGAGGCGCCACGGGGAGCCGGCGGGCAGGACGTGCCGGGCGGCGGCCCAGAGGGCGAGGTGGCCGCCGGCGGAGTGGCCGGTGAGGACGATCCGTCCGGTGTCGGCCTGCGGCAGGTGCGCGGTGGCCAGCTCCGGCACGGCGTCGAGGGCGGCGGCCACGTCGTCGAAGGTCTCGGGCCAGCGGCCGGCGACCGGGGCCGTACCGCCCTGGTGGGGGAGGCCGGGGCCGCGCCGGTACTCGACGCTCGCCACGGCGAAGCCGCGGCGGGCCAGGAAGTCCGCGAAGGGCGTCAGGTGCCACCGGTCGTACGGAGCCCGCCAGGCGCCGCCGTGCAGGGCGACGACGAGCGGGGCCCTGGTGCGTCCGTCGCGCGGGGCGTAGAAGTCGACCACCTGGTCCGGGTGGTCGCCGTACGCGGCGGAGGCGTCCGGGGGGACGGCCGGGTGCGAGAAGGCCGACGCCTCTTCGGCGGCATCGCGCGCGGCGGGGTCCGGCATGCTGTTCCAACCTCTCGGGTACGCGGCCGAATTGGCCTGACCTGCGGGGACGGTACCAGCACCGGAGCCCCCGCAGATCAGGCGATCATCGGACGGTCACGCCTCAGCCGGCGAGGTCGGTCAGGACCTCCGCGAGGACCCGCGCCGCCCGCTCCGCGTCCGCGAAACCGACGTACAGCGGCGTGAAGCCGAACCGCAGCACGTCCGGGCGGCGCAGGTCGCCGACCACACCGCGCCGGATCAGCTCGGCCATCACGGCCGGCGCCTCGGCGCAGCGCAGCGCGACCTGGCTGCCGCGCTCGCCGTGCTCCTCGGGCGTCGCCGACTCGACCCGGCCCGCGGGCGCGTAGGCGCGCACGCACTCCAGGAAGAAGTCCGTGAGCGCCAGGGACTTGGCCCGTACGTCCTCGATCCCGACCCCGTCCCAGACGTCGAGCGCCGCTTCGAGCGCCAGCATCGAGAGGATGTCGGGGGTGCCGACCCGGCCCTTCAGCGCTCCCGCGGCCGCCGCGTACCCGGGGGTCATGGCGAACGGGTCGGCGTGCGAGTTCCAGCCGGGCAGCGGCGAGTCGAAGCCGGCCTGGTGCCGCTCGGCGACGTACAGGTACGCGGGCGAACCGGGGCCGCCGTTCAGGTACTTGTAGGTGCAGCCGACGGCCAGGTCGACGCCGTGCGCGTCGAGCCCGACGGGCAGCGCGCCCGCGCTGTGGCACAGGTCCCACACGGCGAGTGCGCCCGCCCCGTGGAGCGCGGCGGTGATGCCGGGCAGGTCCTGGAGCCGGCCCGTCCGGTAGTCGACGTGGTTGACGAGCGCGGCGGCCGTGCGGCCGCTCACCGCGGCCGCCATGTCGGCCGGATCGCACGGCACGATGGCGTGCCCCGTCATCCGCGCCGCCGACTCCGCGATGTACCCGTCCGTGGGAAAGGTCGTCGCGTCGACGAGTATCTCGTCGCGGCCGTCACCGTTCAGCCGGGCCGCGGCGACGACCGCCTTGAAGACGTTCACGCTCGTCGAGTCGCCGACCACGATCTGCCCGGGGGCCGCGCCGACGATCGGCGCGATCCGGTCGCCGATCCGCTCGGGCGCGGTCCACCAGCCGGACTCGTCCCAGGAGCGGATGCGCAGCTCGCCCCACTCCCGGGTGATGACGTCGGCCATCCGGGCCGGCACGTGGGCGGGCAGCGCGCCGAGCGAGTTGCCGTCGAGGTAGACGGTCCCGGCGTCGAGGGCGAACTTCTCGCGGTGCTTGCCCAGTCCGTCGGCCGCGTCGAGTTCGCGCGCCCTGTCCTTGAGGAGGTCAGACATGGCTGCGGGCCGTCCAGAGCTCCGGGAACACGTTCTTCTGGGCCCGCTTCTCCAGCCAGGCCACGCCGGCCGAACCGCCGGTGCCGGTCTTCGCGCCCATCGCGCGCCGGGTCGCGACCAGGTGGTCGTTGCGCCAGCGCCAGACGAGTTCGGCGACGTCGCTGAGGGCCTCGCCGAGGCGGACGAGCTCGCCGTTCTGGTCGGTGTCCGCGTAGATCCCGGCCCAGACCGCCTCGACCTCGGGGGACGGCTCGTACCGCTGCGAGAGGTCGCGGCCGAGGACCGCGGCCGGCACGGGCAGGCCGCGGCGGGACAGGAACGCGAGGACCTCGTCGTACAGGCTCGGCTCCTGGAGCGCCTTCTCCAGCTCGGCGTGGACGCGGGGCGCGCCCCGGTGGGGCACCAGCATGGAGGCGGCCTTGTCGCCGAGCAGGAACTCCATCCGGCGGTACATCGCCGACTGGAAGCCCGAGCCCTCGCCGAGCGCGGCGCGGTAGGCGTTGAACTGGGCGGGGGTGAGCTGGGCCAGCGGCCGCCAGGAGTGGTTGAGCGCCTCAAGCTCGCGCACGGAGCGCTTGAGCGCGTCCATCGCGACGGGGACGCGGTCCTCGCGCAGCGCGCGGCTCGCGGTCTCCCACTCGTGGACGATCACCGTGAACCACAGCTCCATGACCTGGGTGGTGACCAGGAAGACCATCTCGCCGGGGTCGTCCGAGCGGAGGTGCTGGAGGTGGGTGAGGACGTCCGCCTGGACGTAGTCCTCGTACGGCGTGGTACCCGCGAAGTCGAGGTTCGGGTCGTCGACGACCGAACCGGCTCCGGCATCGGGGAAGGTGGACATTTCTGTCTCCTCGATACGTATTACCGGGTAGCGGTCTGCTCCTCCGTGCGGCGCGTCGTCCGGCACGGGAGCCCCGGTCCCCTCGGGAGGCGTGCTTCGTCGCGCGCCGTCCCAAGCGCATCATGACACGATCGGACCAGCGATGTAGATCCCGTCTTCGTCATACGGAAACACGTTCGAACGCCCTCCCCCCGTGGCGGGGGAAGGGCGTGGCACCGCAACGGCGGGGCGCGTCAGCCGAGGGTCTCGGCAGCCGTCTCCGAGGAGTCCCGCAGGAACGTGGTGCAGCGCTCGAACTCGTCCTTCTCGCCGATCTCGCCGGCCGCGCGGGCCAGGGCGTGCAGCGCGCGCAGGAAGCCGCGGTTCGGCTCGTGCTCCCACGGCACCGGGCCGTGGCCCTTCCAGCCGCTGCGGCGCAGCGCGTCCAGGCCGCGGTGGTAGCCGGTACGGGCGTAGGCGTACGACTCGACGACCGAGCCGCGCTCGTAGGCGTCGTCGGCGAGCCGGGCCCAGGCGAGCGAGGACGTCGGGTACTTCGCGGCGACGTCCGCCGGCGCGGTACCGCTCGCGAGCAGCTCGCGCGGACCCGGGTCGTCGGGCAGGTGGGTGGGGGCCGGTCCCCCCAGCAGGTTCTCGTGGATGGCCATGGGCCCAGTCTGCCTCAGGGCGCCGACCCCGGCCGCTCCCGCTCCCCCGGCTCGCCCGGGTCCCCCGGCCCCCGCTTCCCCGAATCCCGCTCCCCCGGGTCCAGGGGCGGCGCCGTCACCCCGCAGTGCACCCGGCACTCCGGATGGCACGCGGCCACCCCGACCGGGGTGCGCATCGTCGTCCAGGCGAGGACCGCGCCGGCCACCAGGAGGGCCGCGCACATCGGCATGGCCCGCCGGAAGGTCTCGTCGAACTCCGCCGCCGACAGGTACGCCTCCGGGCCCATCCCGGCCAGCAGCGGCAGCGCGGCCACCGCGAGCAGCCCGGCCGCCCGGGCCGCCGCGTTGTTGATCCCGCTGGCGAGGCCCGCCCTGGACACGTCCACCGAGGCGAGGACGGTCGCGGTCAGCGGCGCGACCAGGGTCGTCATGCCCAGCCCGAGGACGACCATGGCCGGCAGCACGTCCCGCGCGTAGGACGCGTCCTCCCCGACCCGCAGCATCAGCAGCATGCCCACGGCGCACAGCAGCGGCCCCACCGTGAGCGGGATCCGGGGGCCGATCCGCTCCCCCAGCTCGCCGGACTTCGCCGAGAGCAGCAGCATCAGCACGGTCGTCGGCAGCATGGCCGTGCCGGCGCCGAGCGCCGAGTAGCCGGACACCACCTGGAGCTGGAGCGCGGCCAGGAAGAAGAACCCGCCGAAGGCCGCGTACACGCACAGGGTGACCAGGTTGACGGTGGTGAAGAGCCGCGAGCGGAAGATCGACGGCGGCGTCATCGCCGACTCGCCGCGCCGCCGCTCCACCAGCACGAACACCACCCCGACCGCGACCCCGGCCACCGCCGCCCACCAGGCCGCGCCGATCAGCGCGTACGTGACGAGCGCGAGCGCCGCCGCGCCGAGGAACGCCCCCAGCACGTCGAACCGGCCGTGCGCCGTCTCGTCCCGGGACTCCGGCACGTGCCGCAGCGCCACCGGCACGCAGACGGCCGCGAGCGGCACGTTCAGCAGGAACACCCAGCGCCAGCCCGGCCCGTCCACCAGCCAGCCGCCGACGAACGGCCCGATCGCGGCCCCCACCCCGCCGAAACCGGACCACAGGCCGACCGCCCTGGCCCGGTCGTCCTCGTGGAAACTCGCCTGGATCAGCGCGAGCGAACCGGGCGTGAGCAGCGCCCCGCCCACCCCCTGGAAGGCGCGGGCCGCGATCAGCACCCCCGCGTTCGGGGCGAGCCCGCACAGCAGCGACGCGACCGCGAACCACACCACGCCGATCACGAACACCCGGCGGCGTCCGTAGCGGTCGCCGAGCGCCCCGCCGAGCAGGATCAGCCCGGCCAGGGTCAGCATGTAGGCGTTCACGGTCCATTGGAGCGCGCCGAGGTCGGCGCCCAGGTCCTCGCCGATGTGCGGCAGCGCGACGTTGACGACGGTGGAGTCGAGCAGCGCCATTCCGGACCCGAGCACGGTCGTGAACAGGATCCAGCGGCCCGTCCCGGAGCTCATCCGGATGTCCATGCCTGCATGATCCCGCGAACGACGGAGCCCCGCCCACCGGAATCCGAGGAAACCGGTGGGCGGGGCCGCGCCGAGCTGCGGGTCAGCGGGTGACGTTGAAGTACTTCCACCCGCCGTAGACCGTGGTGTTCACGTTGTCGCCGGACTCGGTGTCCACGTACGCCGTGCGGACCCGGGCGCGCACGCCCTCCGCGCCGTTGGCGTCGAGGTTGACGTACGCCATGCCGCCGCTGGTCAGCGAAACGTAGTCCGTCGCGCCGGTGCGCCAGGCGCCCGCGTACCAGACCTGGAGCTCGACCTTGGTCTTGCGGCCCGGGTACGGGTTGTTCCACGCGGTGACCAGCACGTCGGTGCTCTGGTGGTACGTCTGGTACCAGATGGTGCCGATCTTCGACCACTTGTAGTGGCGGGACAGCGAGGTCGTCAGGCCGGCCTTCGTGTACACGGTGGATCCGGCCTTGGCCCAGCCGGACCGGGTGTCACCGGCGAAGATCGCGGTCACCCAGGCGTCCCGGGTCATCTTGGTCGTCACCGACAGCTTGCCCGCCGAGTTGACCGTGCCGCGCTTGAGCAGCCGCTTGGGCTCCGCGCCGTACGGGTCGGACCAGATCTCCACCACGCGGTTCCGGTACGACCAGCCGAGGGTGGCCGTGTACGTCACGTTGGTGCCGTAGTTGACGGTGAGCCGGTTCCGGTCCAGCGTCAGCGCGGTCTTGAACGGGGTCACCTTGACGACCGCCGAGCCGCTCGCGCCGATGTGCGTGGCGTCGCCCGCGTACGCCACCTTGTACGTGACGTTGCCCGCCGCGGTCGGGGTGTCCGGGAACGAGAACGCGCCGTTCGCCCCGAGCGGCTTCGTCCCGAGCGACTTGCCCTTCGGGAACTCGGCGTCGTAGCGCGTCACCGCGAGCGGCGTCCCCGCCGGCAGCTTCAGCGTCGACGCGACCGTGCCGGACACGGTGATCGCCTTGAGGACCGCCACGGTGTCCGGGACCTTCACGGTGACCGTGGGCACGGACTTGGTCGGCGCGTCCAGGACCTGCAGGCGGGCGCTGCCGCCGCTGATCGCCGTGGTCACCGCGAACAGGCGGCTGCCGCCCGGCTCCCAGGCGAGGGCGCTGTTGGCGAGGCTGTCGCCGCCGCTGCTGCCCCCGGTGCCGGGGAAGTCGTACTGCCGCACGGCCGTCGTCTCGCCCGGCCGGTAGACGAACACGTCCGGGTCGTACCAGGCGGCGGAGCCGGCGGCCACCGTGCCGTCGGGGGCGACGGCCACCGCCGCGCCGTGGTACTCGCTGGCGTAGGACGGCAGCTCGGCCATGTCGGTGGTCTGCCACACGCGGTGGCGGTTGCCGGCCGTGGCCGTGATGAGCTTGGCACCGTCCGGGGTGTAGGCGAGGTCGTTCGCCATGCCCACCGAACCGACGTCGGGGGCGGTGCGCGCGGTGCGGGTCGCGGTGCCCGTGGAGGCGTCGTACGCGCCGAGCAGGAACCGGTGGTAGTACGAGGACATGGCCGCGAACGCGTTCGGGTCCGTCGGCGAGGAGACGAGCCTCGGGGCGCCCGAGTAGTTCAGCTCGGTGTCCTGGGCCAGCGTCACCACGGGCTCGGCGCCGGAGGTGTCGACCGACCCGATGTCGCCGTGGTCGCCGTTGCCGTAACCGAACCAGATCTTGCCGCCCGCGAGGGCCACGTACTGCGGATCGGTGCCCTCACCGGTGGCGTACCGGGCCGTCTCGGTCACCGTCTGCGCGTCCAGGACGACGACCGCGTCGGCGCCCGGGACCGCGGCGTACAGGCTCCCCGAGTCGGCGGAGAGCGCGAGCCCGGTCACCTCGGGCAGGCCGGTGACGGTGCCCAGCACCGTGCCCGCGTAGTCGGTGGCGACGACCTTCCCGAGGTACGGGTCGCTGATGAAGATCCTCTGGTGGACGCCGTCCACCACCATGTCGCCCACGGACGACATCGGCAGGGCCTTGCTGCTGTCGGCGGCCGCCGGGCCCGCCGTGCCCGCGACGAGTGCCGCGGAGCTGATGAGAACCGCGAGCGCGGTCGCGGCAGAGAGAGTGCGCTTGCGCACGATGAAGAGACCCCCCAAAGAACATGGTCTCCGGCCCCTCGGTCCATGGGGGCGCGGTGCAGGAAGACTAGACCACGCGGATGACAGTGCGCGCACGCGAAAAAGCCCGGCGCCACGGGGCGCCGGGCTCTCGCTCCGGACGGGTCGACGTCGGCTCGGACGTGCCGGCGTCGACCCGGCCGTGACTACTTCAGCTTCGTGCCGGTCGAGCGCAGCGCGGCGCACGCCTCGGTCACGCGGGTGGCCATGCCGGCCTCGGCGAGCTTGCCCCAGGTGCGCGGGTCGTAGGTGGACTTCGTGCCGACCTCGCCGTCGACCTTCAGGACACCGTCGTAGTTGCGGAACATGTGGTCCACGACCGGGCGGGTGAAGGCGTACTGCGTGTCGGTGTCGAGGTTCATCTTCACGACGCCGTTCTCCAGCGCGGTGGCGATCTCCTCGGCCGTCGAGCCCGAACCGCCGTGGAAAACGAAGTCGAACGGGGAGGCCTTGCCGAACTTCTCGGCGACGCCGGCCTGGAGGTCCTTGAGGAGCTCGGGGCGGAGCACGACGTTGCCCGGCTTGTAGACGCCGTGCACGTTGCCGAAGGAGGCGGCGAGCAGGTAGCGGCCCTTCTCGCCCAGGCCCAGGGCCTCGGCGGTGCGGATCGCGTCCTCGACGGTGGTGTACAGCTCGTCGTTGATCTCGTGGCTGACGCCGTCCTCCTCGCCGCCGGTCGGGGTGATCTCGACCTCAAGGATGATCTTGGCGGCGACGGCCTTCGCGAGCAGCTCCTGGCCGATGGCCAGGTTGTCCGCGAGGGTCTCGGCGGAGCCGTCCCACATGTGCGACTGGAACAGCGGGTTCTCGCCACGGGCGACGCGCTCGGCGGAGATGTCGAGCAGCGGACGGACGTAGCCGTCCAGCTTGTCCTTCGGGCAGTGGTCGGTGTGCAGGGCGACCGTGATGTCGTACTTCGCGGCGACGATGTGCGCGAACTCGGCCAGGGCAACGGCGCCCGTGACCATGTCCTTCTTGTGCTGACCGCCCAGGAACTCGGCTCCGCCGGTCGAGATCTGGATGATGCCGTCGCTCTCGGCCTCCGCGAAGCCGCGCAGCGCGGCGTGCAGGGTCTGGGACGAGGTCACGTTGATGGCCGGGTAGGCGAACTTGCCTGCCTTCGCCCGGTCGAGCATCTGGCTGTAGACCTCGGGGGTTGCGATGGGCATTCGTCCGCTCCTTGTGATGTGCGGGGTGTGTGCGTTTCTGTCCCTGACCGGGGGGCGACGTCATCGTCGACCCCATCCTTTCAGACTCTCGTCCGGGCTCCCACGGGCGCGGCACGACCAAGGGCGGGGTGTTTCACGTGAAACACCCCGCCCTTGGGTAAAAACGCAGGTCAAGGACCCTATCGCCGGGGTCCGGGACCTAAGTCACGACTTCGCGGCGGTTACGCCAGGCCGAGATCGGCCAGCTGGTAGCCGGTGAGGTAGGTCAGGCCCGCCCCGCCGATCGCGTCGGCGGCACCGCGGTCCACGATCGTGGCCACGGCGACGACCTCGCCGCCCGCCTCGCGGACGGCCTCGACCGCGGTCAGCGGCGAGCCGCCGGTGGTCGAGGTGTCCTCGACCACCAGGCAGCGACGGCCCTTGACGTCCGTGCCCTCGATGCGGCGCTGCATGCCGTGCGCCTTCTGCGCCTTGCGCACGACGAAGGCGTCGAGGCGCTGCCCGCGCGCGGCGGAGGCGTGCAGCATCGAGGTCGCGACCGGGTCGGCGCCGAGCGTCAGCCCGCCGACGCAGTCGAAGTCCAGGTCGGCGGTGAGGTCGAGCATGACCTGACCGACCATCGGCGCGGCCTCGCCGTCCAGCGTGACCCGGCGCAGGTCGATGTAGTAGTCGGCTTCCAGACCCGACGAGAGGGTCACCTTGCCGTGGACCACGGCCTTGTCCTTGATCTGCTGGAGCAGCTCAGCGCGTACGTCAGTCATGGTCAGCAGCTTAAAGCCGCCGCCAACTCCAGACGCTCTCGACCTCCAGGGGGTCGATCGGGGTGACGAGGCGCGGGAGGGTGTTGAGGCCGTTCGGCGGGCCGGACTGCGGCTCGACGCAGACCGCCTCGGCCGGCTCGTCGTAGATCACGACCCACTCGGCACGGCTCGCGACCTTCAGCTCCAGCTCGTCCGGCCAGGTCAGGGTCACGTCGACACCGCCGGGCATGCCGAAGCAGTCGTCCCAGGGGCCGGGGAGGGGGTCGATCCGGCGGCCGGTGGGGAGGTGGTTCTCGCCGCGCTCCTCCTGCCAGGCGGGGGCGAAGCCGAGCTCCACGTCCTGGCCGCCCTGGCCGAGGTTGCGCAGGAACCAGGGGTGCCAGCCGGCTTGGGCGGGGAACGAGTCGGCGTAGGTCTCGACCCCGAAGCGGAGCGTGAGGGAGTCCTCGGCCAGTTCGAAGACCTGGGTGACCCGGCCCTTGTACGGCCACGGGTCACCGAGTTCGCAGGTGAACACCGCCTCGGTGGCGGACGTCCTGGCGGTCTTCCAGGCCACGTCGCGGACGGTGCCGTGGATGGCGTGCGGGGCCGCGTTGACCGGCAGCGTGTGCGAGGTGGCGCCGTTGCGGAAGCGGCCGTTCTCGGTCCGGCCGCACCACGGCACCATCGGGAAGCTGCCGTACCGCTCGCCCTGGCGCAGCACCTCGGTGCCGCCGATGCGCAGGCTCTCGATCCGGCAGCCGTGCTCGGGGTTGATGGTCAACTCGGCGGCGCCCGCCGTCAGTCGCGTCTGCATCGTCACGCCCCGACCCTAGCTCCGATGGGAGCGTTTCAACGACGGCGCCGCAGCGCCCGTCCGACGACGACCGCCGAGGCGAGGGCGAGGGCCGCGGCGGGCGCGATCCAGCGCAGAGTGGCACCGGCGCTGCTCGCCTCGGGTGCGGGAACGGGGGCGTACCGGCCGCGTGGCGGGGCGTGGTCGACCTCCTCGGCGCTCCGCCCGATCATCGTCCGGCGGGCGTGGGCGGCCTCCGCGGCGGGCTGCGGGGCGGGGAACTCGATCGGGGTGTCGCCGAAGTCCTCGTCCAGGAGCGGGTCCAGGGAGGAGGGCGGGACCGGTGTGTCGAGGACGGCGCTCCGGCCGGGCTCCTCGACCCCGTCGTCGACCCCGTCGTCGTCGACCCCGTCGTCGGTGACGGCGTGGTCGTCGGCGTGGTCGTCGGCGTGGTCGTCGGCGTGGTCGTCGGCGTGGTCGTCGGCGTCGGCGGGTGCCTCCGCCCCCGTCGGCTCGACCGCGAGGGCGGCCAGCGCCTCCACGAACCTGTCGAGCAGCTTGGCCCCTGCCAGGGACCTCGCCCCGTCCGTCGCCTCGGCGAGTCGGCCCTCGGCCGTGAGGGCGCCGGTGAAGCTCAGGCTGGTGCCGTCGGCCACCGGAGTGAGGACGACGGTGAGCGACAGCTCGGCCGAGCCCTTGCCGCGGGCCTCGGTGCCCTGGCCCTCGTAGGTGATGGCACCGTCCCGCTCGACGACCTTCAGGGCGCCGCGGTACGTGATGGTGTTGCCGCCGACCCGGACCTTGAGCCGTCCCGTGAGGGGGCCCGCGGACTCGTCGGCGTCGCGCTGGAGGCCGGGCACGCAGCGCACCACCCGGGCCGGGTCCGTGAGCGTCGCACGCAGGGCCTCGGCCGGGACGGGAACGAACACCTCATGCTCCATGGAAACCGAGCCTACTCAGGCCGGGGCGCGGCGTCGCCTGTTTGCCGCCGGGCGGGCGCCCCGGCCGGCCCGCCCGGGGCCCGGCGCGCCGGGCCGTGGTCCCGCGCTCAGGAGCCGTACCGCGGGTGCACCAGGGTGGACGGGGGCAGTTCGGCGCCCTTGGTGCGTTCGGCGCGGCGGGCCGCGGCGGCCAGGGTGTCGGCGGCGAGCGAGCGCAGCCGGGGCGCGTCGGGGGCGAGGCCGAGGGCGGGCCGCCGGCCTCCACGCACCGCGAGGAGGAAGCCCCAGTCGCACGGTCCCCGGCCGTTGCCGCTGGCGCGGTCGGCCCGGTCGGGTCCGGCGGCGAAGCCGGGAGTGCGGCCGCTCGCGCTGTAGGGGCGGGTCGCGAAGCCCGCGGCGCGCAGGGTGGCGTCCACCGTCCAGTAGGTGCGCGGCCGGTCGGCGGCCGATCCGGCGTGCACGGCGAACCGTCCGGCGCCGGTGAGGACGCGGGCCACCAGGCCGTAGAACTCCTCGGAGTACAGCTTGGTGCTGGGGGTGATGCCGGGGTCGGGAAGGTCGGAGATCACCACGTCGTACCGTTCCTGCACACGATCGGCGGCGGACCTCAGCCAGCCGAACGCGTCCGCGTAGACCACCCGGACGCGCGGGTCCCGGAACGCCTGCGCGTTGAGCGTGGCGAGGGCGGGGTCCGTACGGGCGAGGCGGACGACCCCCCGGTCGATCTCGACGACGGTGACGGCGCGGACCCCCGCGTAGCGCAGGACCTCGCGGGCGGCCAGGCCGTCCCCGCCGCCGACGATCAGCACGCGCGCGTGCGCGCCCTTCATCGCGGGGTGGACGAGGGCCTCGTGGTAGCGGTACTCGTCCCGGCCGGCCACCCTGAGGCGGCCGTCGAGGAAGAGGTCCGGCGGCCCCTCGCGGCCGCCGGTCACGACGACCTCCTGGAGGTCGGTGTGGACGGCGACCCGCACCCGGTCCCCGTACACGGCCCGGCGCGCGGCCTGCTCGAAGTCGGCGACGAGGACGGTCGCGGTGGCGAGGACGGCGAGGACGCACACGTTCACCGCCACGAGCAGGGCCCTGGAGCGGCGGGTGAGGTCGCGGCGGAACACCCAGAGGACGAGCCCGCCGCCCGCCACCGCGTTCACCGCGCCGGTGACGAGCGCGCCGGTGAGCTGACCGAGCCAGGGCAGCAGCAGGAACGGGAACGCGAGGCCGCCGACCAGCGCGCCCACGTAGTCGGCGGCGAACAGGTCGGCGACCGTCCCGGCGGCGTCGTCCTGGTCCCCGGGCGCGGCCTGCCGGCCGGCCCGCCCGGGCCTGCCCGCCCGCTGTATCAGCGACATCAGGAGCGGGATCTCGGCGCCGATGAGCACGCCGATCGCCAGCGAGAACGCCACGAGCACGTACCGCGACTCGCCGAGCCAGGCGAAGGCCGCGTACAGCACCATCGCCGAGCAGCCGCCGACCAGCGCGAGCCCGGCCTCGACCAGGCCGAAGCCGACGGCGGCGCGGCAGCGCAGCCGCTTGGCGAGCAGCGAGCCGATGCCCATCGCGAACACCATCACGGAGAGCACGACCGAGGCCTGGGTGACCGAGTCGCCGATCAAGTAGGAGGCGAGCGCGACCAGTTCGAGTTCGTAGACCAGACCGCACGCGGCGCAGACGAACACCACCGCGAGGACCGGGAACCGCACCGCCTCGGGCGGCCTGACGGGCCGCCGCAGGGGCGGCCGTCGCACCCGCTTGGGTGGCATGGTCACGGTCGGCTCGATCATGACCGTAACGCTACGTCACGACTGAGGGACCCTTTGTCACCCACACGAGTGCATCTGGGGCCCGGGAGGGGCGTATCAGAGCGTTGCGGGCATACGTGCGCCGATACGGGTCCTGGTCACCACCAACTGCCCCTCCTGCGGGTAGGCGTGCCAGGTGCGCCACCGCACCTGACCCTCCTGGCGGTGCGCCAGCATGGCCGTGAAGGCGTGCGGCGACCCGGGGAAGGTCCCCGCGAGGCCGTTGGGGTGGTCGGCGACGAGTGCGAGCAACTCCTGTGCGCGGCCCGCGAAGGAGCCCTGCGGGAGCTTCTCGACGCGTGCGGCGAATTCGTACTCCCATGCGCCGATGCGCTTGGAGACGCCGAGCGGGAGCGGGGTGCTGCTGCCGGGCATGCAGGCCACGGTCTCCGAGCAGCTGTGTCCGTCCTCTTCGAGGAGGACCTGGTGAGAGGCGCCGAGCAGTCTCAACTGGAGCTTGGCGCCGGAGAGTTCGAGGTCGAGCACCGCAAGGGCGGGCAGCGGCTCGCGCCCCAGCGCCCAGGCCAGGTCGGCCGCGCGCGTGTCGGTGTAGGTGGTCTTCAGGGTGGTGAGCATGGGTCGGCTCCGCAAACACGGTTTGACGGGTGGGCCGGGGGCGCCCCGAGAGGGTCCAACGGGAGTGGGGGATCGCCGGCTCGGTTCCACACACGGTCCGAGGGCTGTCTCTGTCAGGAGCGAGAGAACCACGGACGCCGGACGACTCGCAGCGTTTTTACCCAACTTGCTGTGTTTTCCAACCCCTTCGGGGACCCCACAGTTCAATTGTTCAATCAGAATCGATCGAGATGTCGGCACGGAATGCCAATGTCACGTGCCTCCGGGGCCGACACGCGCTCAGCTGCCGCCACCGCAGCCACCGCCGCAGCCACCGCCGCCACCGCAGCTCGACCCGCACGAACTCGCGCAGCCGCCGCTGCCTCCGCCGTCGGCCCAGCCGCCCTTCCGGCCCCCGCCCCGCCGCCGGCCCCGCCTGCGGTCCCGGACGCCGGAGACCAGGCCGATGACGACCAGGGCCCCCAGGATCACGATGAAGATCTCCATCTGTACTACCCCCGTTCTTCTGTGCGAGGGGGATGCCCCCTACGGCCCCCCGTCAAAGCGGACTTGAGCGAATCGAGAGCTTCAGCTGCACGAGGACGACGATGACGACGAGCACGAGGAGGACGAGCACGACGAGCTCGAACACGACGACGCGGAGCAGGAGAACGACGAGGACGAGGAGCACGAGGAGGAGGAAGAGGACGACGAGGACGAGGTGGCGGAGGAGCCCGCACCGGCCCACCAGCTGTCCCCGCCGCCCCGGCTGCCGCGCCTGCGCTTCGTCCCGCGCGTACCGCTCATCCCGCTCGCGACGAGCCACACCGCGAAGCCGATCACGGCCGCGATCCCGAGGATGAAGAATGCGATGTCCATGCCAGGGCGATCCCCTCGCCGCGCCCCCGCCAAAGCACACTTGAGCAAGTCCAGAGCTTCCCCCCAGGATGACTCCCATGACACGACCGCTGCTCAATCGCCGCCTCGCCGAGTTCGGGACGACGATCTTCGCCGAGATGTCCGCGCTCGCCGCCAGGACCGGGTCGATCAACCTCGGTCAGGGCTTCCCCGACACCGACGGCCCGGAGGAGGTCCGGGAAGCCGCCGTCCGCGCGCTGCGGGACGGCCGCGGCAACCAGTACCCGCCCGGCCCCGGCGTCCCCGAGCTGCGGACGGCCGTCGCCGACCACCAGCGGCAGCGGTACGGCCTGGAGTACGACCCCGACACGGAGGTGCTGGTCACCGCGGGCGCGACCGAGGCCATCGCGGCGGCCCTGCTCGCCCTCGTCGAGCCGGGCGACGAGGTGATCGCGCTGGAGCCGTACTACGACTCGTACGCGGCCTGCGTCGCGATGGCCGGCGGCACCCGTGTCCCCGTCACCCTCCGCCCCCACGAGGGCGCCTACGTCCTCGACCTGGACGAGCTGCGGGCCGCCGTCACCGACCGGACCCGGCTGATCCTGCTCAACACCCCGCACAACCCCACCGGCACCGTCCTCACCCGCGCCGAGCTGACCGCCGTCGCCGAGCTCGCGGTCGAGCGGGACCTGCTCGTGGTCACCGACGAGGTGTACGAGCACCTGGTCTTCGACGGCACCGAGCACGTGCCGATCGCGACCCTCCCCGGGATGCGGGAGCGCACGGTCACCATCGGTTCGAGCGGGAAGACCTTCTCGTTCACGGGCTGGAAGGTCGGCTGGACCACCGCGAGCCCCGAGCTGACCTCCGCCGTCCGCTCGGCCAAGCAGTTCCTCACCTACGTCTCCGCCGGCCCGTTCCAGTACGCGATCGCCGAGGCGCTCCGCCTCCCCGACAGCTACTTCGACGCCCTGCGCGCCGACCTCCAGGCCAAGCGGGACCTGCTGAGCGAGGGCCTCGCCCAGGCGGGCTTCGAGGTCTACCGCCCCTCCGGCACCTACTTCGTCACCACCGACATCCGCCCGCTCGGCGCCACCGACGGCTTCGCCTTCTGCCGTTCCCTGCCCGACCGCGCCGGCGTCGTCGCCATCCCCAACGCCGTCTTCTACGACCACCGCGAGGCCGGCGCCCCCTTCGTCCGCTTCGCCTTCTGCAAGAAGACCGAGGTCCTCGAGGAAGCGGTCTCCCGCCTCAAGCGCCTCGCCTGAGGCGGGAGCCGGACGCGCGAGAGCCCGGCCCCCGGAAGGGGGG
>NZ_JBHJQI010000130.1:0-25689 GCF_042262805.1 Streptomyces sp. NPDC056361 | reverse complement strand
GGGGAGGGCGACGCCGTCGCCCTCCCCGAACCCCTTCGTCCGCGCCCCTCAGCCGCCGATCAGGAGCGCCTGGTCCAGGGCCTGGAGGAAACGGTTCGTCGTCGCCCGGTCCCGCACCGCGAGCCGCAGCCAGTTCCGGTCGAGCCCCGGGAACGTGTCGCCCCGGCGGGCCGCGAACCCCAGCGACCGCAGCGTCTCCCGCACCGCGTCCGCCCCGTCGATCCGGATCAGCACGAAGGGGCCCTCGGACCCCGCCACCGTCCGCACCTCGTCGAACTCCGCCAGGCCGGCGAGCAGATGGGCCCGCTCCACCCCGATCCGGTGCGCCGCGTGCTCGGCCTCCGCGAGCGCCGCCCGCGACATGCACGCCTCCGCCGCCACCAGGGCCGGCGTCGACACCGGCCACAGCGGCTGCACCCGCTCCAGGGCCTCGACCGTCTCCGGCTCCGCGAGCACATAGCCGATCCGCAGCCCGGCGAGCCCCCAGGTCTTGGTGAGGCTCCGCAGCACCACGAGCCCCGGCACGTCGGTCCGACCGGCCAGCGACTCCCGCTCGCCCGGCACCGCGTCGATGAACGCCTCGTCCACCACCAGCGTCCGCCCCGGCCGGGCGAGCGCCGCGATCGACGCGGCCGGATGCAGCACCGAGGTCGGGTTCGTGGGGTTCCCGATCACCACCAGGTCAGCGTCCTCGGGCACCGCCGCAGGATCCAGCCGGAAACCGTCCTCCTCGCGCAGCACCACCCGGCGCACCTCGTGCCCGGCGTCCCGCAGCGCCGCCTCCGGCTCGGTGAACTGCGGGTGCACCACCACCGGCCGCCGCACCTCCAGCGCCCGCGCCAGCAGCACGAACGCCTCCGCGGCGCCGGCCGTGAGCAGCACCCGGTTCGACGGCAGGTCGTGCCGCTCGGCGACCGCCGCCCGCGCCGCACGGCCGTCGGGGTAGGCCGCCAGACCGGTCAGCGAATCGGCGATGCGCTCCCGCAGCCAGTCCGGCGGGGTGTTCGTCCGGACGTTGACCGCCAGATCGATGAGTTTCTCGTCCCTGACCTCGGCGTCACCGTGGTGGCGCAGGTCGTGGGCGTCGGTATCCGTGTGCGTGTCCATGGCCGCCGTCGTGTGGGGGGTGGGGATGGTGGGGGGTGAGCCGGGCTCGCCAGCGATGTACCCGTGAGCCGAGGGCAACAACCGTACGCCCGGGGCGTCTTCGTTCGGACGAAACGGGGCGGAAGCGGCTAATGCGCACGTCACGCGACGCGACTTCCGCTTCGGCACGAGCAGCACGGCCCCGCCACCGCTGCCGACCGGTAAGGTCCCCGGCCCCATCCCCGTACCCCCACCCGTCCCCGTACCCCCACCCGCGCCCGGGTCCGCGCCGGCCGCCAGGAGCGCGGCCGCCTCCGCCACCGACGCCGTGCCCGTCGCGGCCAGCGGCAGCGCCGACGGATGCGGTACGGACACGGCGGCCAGCGCCTCCGCGGGGAAGCCGCGCACCGGCACGCCGAGCGCCGCCGCGGCCGCCACGATCCCCGGCTCCGCCGCCCGCGCGTCCAGCGTCCCGAGCGACCGGACCCGGGCCCGCGTCAGCCGCGCCTCCCGCAGGACGGCGTCCACCAGTGCGAGGACCTCGTCCACCGGGACGCCCGGCCGGGCCCCGACGCCGAGGTGCGCGGACGGCGCCGCATCGGATAGCAAAGGCCCATGGCTGTAGTCGTCGCGCTCGGCGCGTTCCTCATGACGCTCTTCGGCGGCTGGGTCGCGCAGCGCGTCACCGACCGCCGCCACCTGGTCCTCGGCCTGGCCGGCGGACTCATGCTCGGCGTCGTCGGACTCGACCTGCTGCCGGAGGCCCTGGAGGCCGCGGGCCGCGAGGTCTTCGGAGTGCCGGAGGCCCTGCTGCTGTTCGTGGGCGGCTTCCTCCTCGCCCATGTGATGGAGCGTCTCCTCGCCGTCCGCAGCGCGGCGCACGGCGTCGGCCCGCACGACAGGGTCCCGCAGGTCGGCCTCACCGCCGCCGCCGCGATGGTCGGCCACAGCCTCATGGACGGCATCGCCCTCGGCGCCGCCTTCCAGATCGGCGGCGGCATGGGCGCCACCGTCGCCCTCGCCGTCATCACCCACGACTTCGCCGACGGCTTCAACACGTACACGATCACGAGCCTCTACGGGAACGACCGCCGCAAGGCCGTCGCCATGCTCGTCGCGGACGCCGTCGCCCCGCTCCTCGGCGCCGCCTCCACCCTGCTGTTCACCCTTCCGGAGGAACTCCTCGGCAGCTATCTCGGGTTCTTCGGCGGCGCCCTGCTCTACCTCGCCGCGGCCGAGATCCTGCCCGAGGCCCACCACGAACACCCCGCCCGCTCCACCCTGCTGTGCACGGTGGGGGGCGTGGCCTTCATCTGGCTCGTGGTGGGCCTCTCCGGCGGCTGATCTCACCCGCAGTGCTCCACGAACCGCGCGGCGACCTCCGGGGACCCCGCCCAGTGCGTGTGCACGTAACTCGCGTGCACCCCGCCCTGCACGAACCCCTCCACGCGCCGCTCCGGCTGCCGCAGCCCCCACGCGGCCAGCGCCCCGGCCCCCGGCTCGATCACGGTGCGGTGGAACTCGTGCCCCCGCATCCGCGCCCCGGCCGGGGCGACCACGCTGTCGTTCACCGCGACGGCGTCCCGGTACCCGAGCGTGAGCCGCTCCGACATCCGCGCGTCGGCGTCCAGCACCCCGCACATGGGGTTGCCGTCGAGGGACCGCGCCAGGTACAGCAGCCCCGCGCACTCCGCCGCGACCGGCGCCCCCGACGCGGCGAGCTCGGCCACGGCCTTCCTGAGCGGCTCGTTGGCGGACAGCTGCTCCCCGTACATCTCGGGAAAGCCGCCGCCTATGACGAGCCCGCTCGTCCCCTCGGGCAGCGCCTCGTCCCGCAGCGGGTCGAAGGTCACGACCTCGGCCCCGGCGGCGGTCAGCAGCTCCGTGTGCTCCGCGTACGAGAACGTGAACGCCGCGCCACCGGCGACGGCCACCCGCGGTGTGGGCAATCGTTCCGCAAGGGCGGAACGGGTGGGCACACCGGAACCACCGGCGTGCAGCCGCTCCCCGACCTCCGGCACCCACGGCTCCGCGTGCAGCTCGGGCGCACTGCGAGCCAACGCCAGCAGCGCTTCCAGATCGCACCCCGCCCGCACCTGCTCCGCCTGCGCCGCCACCGCCTCCACGGCCTGCGCCTGCCGCTCGGCCACCGGCACGAGCCCGAGGTGCCGCGACGGCGTGGCGACCGCCGGAGCACGCCGCAGCACACCGAGCACCGGCACCCCCGACTCCCCGAGCGCCTCCCGCAGCAGATGCTCGTGCCGGTCCGTGGCGACCTTGTTGAGGATCACCCCGCCGATCCGCACCTCCGGATCCCACGACGCGAACCCGTGCACGAGCGCCGCCACCGACCGCGACTGCGACGACGCGTCGACGACGAGCACCACCGGCGCCTTGAGGAGCTTCGCCACCTGCGCGGTGGACGCCAGCTCGCCCTGGTCGGCGGCCCCGTCGTACAGGCCCATCACCCCCTCGACCACGGCCAGGTCGCAGCCGCGCGCCCCGTGCAGGAAGAGCGGCGCGATCCGCCCCGTACCGCACATGTACGCGTCGAGGTTGCGGCCCGGCCGGCCGGTGGCCAGGGCGTGGTAGCCGGGGTCGATGTAGTCGGGGCCGACCTTGTGCGGGGAGACGGCCAGGCCACGGCCGGCGAACGCGGCCATGAGGCCGGTCGCGACCGTGGTCTTGCCCGCGCCCGAGGAGGGCGCGGCGATGACGAGACGTGCTACCACTCGATGCCCCGCTGGCCCTTCTGACCGGCGTCCATCGGGTGCTTGACCTTGGACATGTCGGTGACGAGGTCGGCGAAGTCGAGCAGCTCCTGCGGCGCGTTGCGGCCGGTGATGACGACGTGCTGGTGGCCCGGACGGTCGCGGAGCACCTCGACGACCTCCTTGACGTCGATCCACCCCCAGTGCAGGAGGTAGGCGAACTCGTCGAGGACGTAGAACTTGTACTTCTCCTCGGCGAGGTCCCGCTTGACCTGCTCCCAGCCCTCGCGGGCCTTGTCCTCGTGGGACTGCTCGCCGTCGGCGACCTCGCGCTGGATCCAGGACCAGCCCTCGCCCATCTTGTTCCAGGTGACCGTGCCGCCCTCGCCGGTCGCGCCGAGCGCCTTGAGGGCGTTCTCCTCGCCGACCTTCCACTTGGCGGACTTGACGAACTGGAACACCCCGATCGGCCAGCCCTGGTTCCAGGCGCGCAGCGCCATGCCGAAGGCGGCGGTCGACTTCCCCTTGCCGACGCCCGTGTGCACCATCACCAGTGCGCGGTTGCGGCGCTGACGGGTGGTGAGACCGTCGTCGGGCACGACGGTCGGCTGTCCCTGCGGCATTAAGCGGCCCTCCATGCTGTCTGCGTTGTCTGTCCTGCTGCCTGTACGTCTCTGACGAGGCCGGCGATCGATTCGGCGCGCAGCTCGTCCAAGGTCACGGCGGTGCCGCCGAGTTCGCGGGCGAGCTGCCCGGCGAGCCCGAGGCGCACCGGTCCGGTCTCGCAGTCCACGACCACGCTCGCCGTGCCGTCGGCGGCGTGCAGCCGCGCGGCCCGGGCGGCGAGCGCCACCGGGTCGCCGGCCGCCCTTCCGCCGGTGGCCCGGCCGTCGGTCACGACGACGAGCAGCGGCCGGCGCGACGGGTCCCGCAGCCGTTCGATCCGCAGCACGTCGTGGGCCTTGAGCAGCCCGGCCGCGAGCGGCGTGCGGCCACCCGTCGGCAGCTGTTCGAGGCGGGCGGCCGCCGCGTCCACGGACGAGGTCGGCGGCAGCGCGACCTCGGCGTCCCGGCCCCGGAAGGTGACCAGGCCGACCTTGTCGCGCCGCTGGTAGGCGTCGAGCAGCAGCGAGAGGACCGCGCCCTTGACCGCGCTCATCCGCTGCCGCGCCGCCATCGAACCGGAGGCGTCCACGGCGAAGAGCACCAGGTTCCCCTCCCGCCCCTCCCGCGTCGCCTGCCGCAGATCGTCCCTGCGGACCACCAGACCGGGTCCGGACCGCCCGCGCGCCCGCTGGTGCGGCGCCGCGGCCTGCACGGTCGCCGCCAGGTGCAGCTTGGTCAGGGCGCCCCGCGGCCGGGTCGAGCCCGTCGTGCGGCCGTGCTCGGTGCGGGCGCGGGAACGGCGCCCGGCCGCGCCCTCGCCGAGGCCGGGCACGCTCAGCATCCGCGTACGGAACGGCTCCGCGGCCTTCACCGCGGCCCGCTCGCCGGCCCCCGACCCCTGCGGCGCGGGCGCCGGCGCGTCCGCGGGCGCCGGCAGGTCCTCCGGCGCCGGCGCGTCCTCGGGCGCGGGCCCCTCGCCCTGCGGCGGGATGCCGCCGCCCTCGGGGCCGCCACCGGGACCCCCGTCGCCGGGCCCCCCGTCACCGGGACCGTCCGGCTCCGGGTCCTCGTCGGGCTCCTCGCCCTTGAACTGCTCCAGGGTCTCGTCGAGCTTGTCCTCGTCGAGGCCCGGGGCGTCGAACGGATTGCGCCGCCGCCGGTGGGGGAGCGCGAGGAGCGCGGCCTGCCGCACGTCCTCCGAGGTGACCTCGGTCCGCCCCGCCCAGGCGGCGAGCGCGGTCGCCGTCCGGGCCATCACGATGTCGGCCCGCATGCCGTCCACGTCGAACGCGGCGCAGGTCGCGGCGATCTGCAGCAGCACCGCGTCCCCGAGCGCCACCTGCGGCAGCAACTCCCGCGCGGCGACGATCCGTTCGCGCAGCGCGCTCTCCTCGCCCGCCCACCGCGCGGCGAAGCCGGCCGGGTCGTCCTCGAACGCCAGCCGGCGCCGTACGACCTCCACCCGCTCCTCGGGCACCCGGGAGGCCGCGACCTCCACGGTCAGCCCGAACCGGTCGAGCAGCTGCGGCCGCAGCTCGCCCTCCTCGGGGTTCATCGTCCCGACGAGCAGGAACCGCGCGGCGTGCCGCACGGAGACGCCCTCGCGCTCGACGTGGGAGGCGCCCATGGCGGCGGCGTCGAGCAGGTGGTCGATCAGGTGGTCGGAGAGGAGGTTGACCTCGTCGACGTACAGGATTCCCCGGTGCGCGGCGGCGAGCAGCCCCGGCTCGAAGGCCTTCACGCCCTCGGCGAGCGCCTTCTCGATGTCGAGCGCGCCGACGAGCCGGTCCTCGGAGGCCCCGACGGGCAGCTCGACCATCCGCGCGGGCCGGGCGGTCCCGGGCGCGTCGTCGTGCGGCCCGTCCGGGCAGCCGGCGTCGGGCGAGGCCGGGTCGCAGCTGAACCGGCAGCCCGCCACGACCGGCACGGACGGCAGCAGTTCGGCGAGCGCGCGGACGGCCGTGGACTTCGCGGTGCCCTTCTCGCCCCGGACGAGCACGCCGCCCACCGCCGGGGAGACCGCGTTCAGCAGCAGCGCGAGCCGCAGGTCGTCCATGCCGACGACGGCCGTGAACGGGTAGCGGGTGCTCATCGGGCGGTCACTCCTTCGAGAGGTACGGAAGTCGGGGCGGGGCGCGCGCTCACGGCGCGCCCGGTGGCACGAACGGCAGCCCCGCCGGGGCTCCCTCCTCGATGAGCCGGAGGAGCGCGTCGGTGTCGGCGTGCTCCTCGATCAGGTCGCCGAGGCGGTCGAGCTGCTCCTCGCGGAGGGCGCCGAAGGAGGTGTCGGGGGCGGGGACGAACCGGCGTCCCGCCGCCGCCGCGACCTCGCGCAGGAACGCCCGGCGGAAGCCGTCGCTCTCCAGCGAGCCGTGCCAGTGGGTGCCCCAGACGGAGCCGACGCGGCAGCCGTCGAGGAACGGCTCGCCGCCCCGCACGTCCGCGACGCCGTGGTGGATCTCGTACCCCTCGACGCGCTCGCCGAGCGCCTCGCCGACCGGCCGGGCGAGGGTCTTCTCGACGCCGAACCGCACCCGTACGGGGAGCAGCCCGAGTCCGTCGACCACGCCGGCCTTCGACTCGACGTCGTCCTCGATGCGCTCGCCGAGCGCCTGGAAGCCGCCGCAGATGCCGAGCACCGGCCGGCCCTCGGCCGCGCGCCGGGCCAGCTCGCCGGCGAGCCCCCGCTCCCGCAGCCACGCCAGCGCCTTGACCGTCCCCCGGGTGCCGGGCACGACGACCAGGTCGGCGTCGACGAGCTCCTCCGGCCGGTCCACGAACCGGACGACGACACCGGGCTCGGCGGCCAGCGCGTCGACGTCGGTGAAGTTGGACATCAGCGGTACGGCGCAGACGGCGACCCGCAGCACGTCGGCACCGACCGGCGGCGCGACGACGGACTCGCGTACGGTGCCGCGCAGCGAGACCCGGAGGCCGTCCTCCTCGTCGATGCCGAGCCCGTGGGCGTACGGCAGGACGCCGAAGGTCCGGCGCCCGGTGAGGTCGTGCAGCATGTCGAGGCCGGGTTCGAGCAGGGTCACGTCGCCCCGGAACTTGTTCACCAGGTAGCCGGCGACGAGGGACTGGTCCTCGGGGCTCAGCAGCGCCGTCGTGCCGAAGAACTGGGCGAAGACGCCACCCCGGTCGATGTCGCCGACGACGACCACGGGCAGCTTCGCGGCCCGCGCGATGCCCATGTTCACGATGTCCGTGCGCCGCAGGTTGATCTCGGCCGGACTGCCCGCCCCTTCGCAGATCACGGCGTCGTACATGCCCCGGAGTTCCTCCAGGCACGCGAGGACGGGCTCGAAGAGTTCCTTCTGCCGGCCGCCGTGGTAGCCGCGGGCGCTCAGTTCGCCGACCGGCTTGCCCATGAGGACGACCTGGCTGGAGCGGTCGCTGCCGGGCTTGAGCAGCACCGGGTTCATCAGGGCGGTCGGCTCCACCCGGGCCGCCTGCGCCTGCATGGCCTGGGCCCGGCCTATCTCGGCGCCCTCCCTCGTGACGAAGGAGTTGAGGGACATGTTCTGTCCCTTGAACGGCGCGACCTTGACGCCCTGCCGGACCAGCCAGCGGCAGATGCCGGCCGTCACGACGCTCTTGCCGGCGTCCGACGTGGTCCCGGCGACGAGCAGTCCGCCACCCCTCATGCGTTCCTCCGCTTCAGCGCGCTCACGATCAGCCGGCCGCCCACGCAGGCGGCCAGGGTCAGTCCGGTGACCCGGCGGGACAGCCTGACCGCCCGCTCGATGTCGGCGACCTCGACGGCCCGCCCCTCCCCGTTCAGCACGGGTCGGTGCTCGACCCGCCCGCCGTACGCGAGGGTGCCGCCGAGCCGCACGCCGAGGGCGCCCGCGAAGGAGGCCTCGACCGGGCCCGCGTTGGGGCTGGGGTGCTTCGCCGCGTCCGCCCGCCAGGCCCGCACGGCTCCGCGCGGATCGTCGCCGGCGGCGGTCGCGAGGGCGGCGGTCAGCCGGGCCCCGGGCCAGCCGGCCACGTCGTCGAGCCGGGCCGAGGCCCAGCCGAAGCGGCGGTGGCGGGGGGACTTGTGCCCGACCATCGCGTCGAGGGTGTTGACGGCCCGGAAGCCGACGAGTCCCGGCACGCCCGCGACGGCGCCCCAGAACAGGGCGCCGACCACGGCGTCGGAGGTGTTCTCGGCGACGGACTCGACGACCGCGCGGGCCATCGCGGGACCGTCGAGGGAGTGCGGGTCGCGGCCGCAGAGGTGGGGCAGCCGCTCGCGGGCCGCCTCCAGGTCCCCGGCGGCGAGCGCGCCGCCGATGGCGCGGGCCTCGCGCCCCAGCGTCGTACCGCCGACGACGGCCCAGACGGCCGCGGCGGTCAGGGCGACGGAGGCGGCGCGGTTGCCGCGCACCGTGCGGGCGGCGAGGGCGCCGGCCGCCGCGGTGGTGCCGGCGCAGACGGCGGTGTGCAGGGCGCCCCAGCCGCGGTGGTCGCGCCACAGGGCCCGTTCGACGCCGGCCGCGGCCCGGCCGAACACGGCGACGGGGTGTCCGCGTCGGGGATCGCCGACGAGCCGGTCGACGGCGAGGCCGAGGGCCGCTCCGTACGCGAAGACACCGGTGGCTCGGGAAACGCTGCGGCTGCAGCCGGGCATGGCGCTATGTCCTCACTCAGGGTCCGCGCCCTGGATCGACGTGACGGGCGGCGCGAGTTCCTGGCTCCCGGACCCTTCGGATCCGGTCACAGTGGCGGGACCGCGCCGGATTCGCACCGGGCTTCCTCTGCTGCCGCCGTAATGGCCTCGGCAGTCCACCACGGCCCGAGAACACCCGTCAACTCACCCTTGACCTGCGCCGCGTCACTGTGCGAAGCACCACAAACACGACGACCGGGCGGCCCGCACCCGAGGTGCGGACCGCCCGGCCGAGGTACCGGGGACCGTCAGACGACGATCAGGTAGATGCCGTACGCCACGGCCGCCAGGCACAGGGCGAAGCAGGCGTAGGCGCCGGTGCGGGCCAGGGTGGCGGAGCCGCCCTGGGCGGCGGCCTGCTCCTGCTTGGAGAGGCCGATGACGCCGAGGGTGAAGAGGCTCACCAGGGCGACGGTCGCCACGAGGCTGACTCCGAAGACGGAGCCGAGAGCTGCCCAGTCGATCTTCATGTCGTTGGTTCCTTACACCGCTGCGGCGGGGGCCGGGGGAGCGGCCGGGTCGATGGGAGCCGGCGCGGGGATGGTGGTCTTGAGGTCCTCGTCCGCGACGGCGGCGACGGAGCCGGCCGGCGGCGGGGTGACGGCCGCGATGGCGGTGGTCACCACACCCGCGGGCTCGGCGTCGGCGTCCAGGTCGTCGGCGGTGACGTTGTGCTGGTCGACCGGCTTGCGGCGGGACAGCGCCCAGATGACGGCCGAGCCGGCGACCAGCAGGACCGCGACGGCGGCGATGCCCCAGGTGCCCTGCTTGGTGAGGAACTCGGCGCCGGCGCCGACCAGGCCCGCGGCGGGCAGGGTCAGGCCCCAGGCGACGAACATGCGGGTCGCGGTCGACCAGCGGACGACACCGCCCTTGCGGCCGAGGCCGGCACCCATCACGGCACCCGAGCAGGACTGGGTGGTGGAGAGGGAGAAGCCGAGGTGCGAGGAGGCCAGGATGACCGTGGCGGCGCTGGTCTGGGCGGCGAAGCCCTGCTGCGGCTTGAGGTCGGTGAGGCCCTTGCCCATGGTGCGGATGATGCGCCAGCCGCCGAGGTAGGTGCCGAGCGCGATGGCGACACCGGCGGAGACGACGACCCACAGCGGGGGGTTCGAGCCGGGGCTGACGACGCCCTGCGTGACCAGGGCGAGGGTGATGATGCCCATCGTCTTCTGGGCGTCGTTGGTGCCGTGGGCGAGGGAGACGAGACCGGCGGAGGCGATCTGGCCGACGCGGTAGCCCTTGGCGGTGTGCTTCTCGTCGGTCTTGGCGCCGATCTTGAACGTCAGCCGGGTGGCGAGCATCGCGGCGAGGCCGGCGACGATCGGCGCGGCGACGGCCGGGATGAGGACCTTGGTGACGATGGTCGGGGCGTTCACGGCCGACCAGCCGGCCGACATGACCGCGGCGCCGATGAGGCCGCCGAAGAGGGCGTGGGAGGAGCTGGACGGCAGGCCCAGGAGCCAGGTCAGCAGGTTCCAGAGGATGGCGCCCACGAGCGCCGCGAAGATCACTTCTGTGCGAATGCCCTCTTCGTTGATGATCCCGCCGGAGATCGTCTTGGCGACCTCCACGGACAGGAACGCCCCGACGAGGTTCAGCACGGCGGACATGGCCACCGCCGTCTTGGGCTTGAGTGCACCGGTCGAGATGGTCGTGGCCATCGCGTTGGCGGTGTCGTGGAAACCGTTCGTGAAATCGAACACGAGAGCTGTCACGACCACAATGGCGAGCAGCAGCGTGATGTGTTCCATTTACCCAGGCAATCGTTTGACGTCAGTGGCTCGTTGAACGTAGGCAACCTGGGTGAACGGAAGATGAACTGGGGCGGGCGGCGTGGTGTCCCTATCCGGTGTCAAGACATTCCGCTTAGCTCTCGGGCCGGGGTCCTGTCCACGATGCGGTCACCCCGCAACCCCGGGTAATCCAGGCGGTTCCCGGGCGCATGCGACCTGCCCCGGTTCCTCCCCCACCGCCCGGTTCCGCTCCCTGGACCGGACCATCCGACCGGGGGACCCCGCCGACGAGACCCATGTCACTCCCAGGGGGAGCGCGGACGGACCCGGTCGGGAACCCCCGACCGGGTCCGTCCGGTGGCACCCCGCCGCCGCCCTGCCGACACTGGGATCGTGCGCCCGGCTACAGCGACGGCAGCGGCCGTCACCACCCTGATCGGTGTCGGCGCGGCCGCGATAGCGGCCGGCCGGTACGCCAGCGACGTCGCCCTCAAGGTGCCGTCCGGACGGCCCCTGCCCGGGGACCCCCGGCTGACCGTGCACGCCACGGGCCCGGAACGGATCACCCTCACCCGCAGCCTCGCCTCGCTGCGCCCCGGCACGTACGGACTGGAGGCCCCCGGCCTGCACGCCGTCGTCGGCCCCGTCCTCGACCGGGTCCCGCACGCCGCCGACACCGTCGTCCGGCGCCTCGAACGGGTCGAGCTCGGCACCCCGGGACCCGGCGCCCGCGTCCGCCTCACCCCCCAGCTGCACCGCGGCACCCCGGCCACCGCCCTCGGCCTCCCGTACGAGGACGTCGAGATCCCGGGCGAACTCGGCCCCCTGCCCGCCTGGCTCGTCCCCGGCCCGCGCACCACCTGGGTGATCGCCCTGCACGGCCTCGGCACCACCCGCGAGCACCCGCTGAACGTCGTCCCCTTCTTCAACCGGCGCAAGATCCCCGTCCTCGTCCCCGCCTACCGCGGCGACGAGGGCGCGCCCCCGTCCCCGGACGGCCTCGCCCACCTCGGCGACTCCGAGTGGCGGGACGTCGACGCCGCCATCCGCTACGCCGTCCGCCGCGGCGCCTCCCAGGTCGTCCTGCACGGCTGGGGGACCGGCGCCTCGATGGCCCTGCGGGCCGCCGCCGAATCAGGGGTGCGCGACCGGCTCGCCGGCCTCGTCCTCGACTCCCCGGTCCTCGACTGGGAGGCCACCCTCCGCAACCTCGCCGCGGCCCGGCACGTCCCCGGCCCGCTGCTCCCGCTCGCCGTCCGCGCCGCCCAGGGCAGGACGGGCCCGCACGGCGACCGCCTCCGGGCCGCCTCCGCGCCGGACGCCCTGCGGGTCCCGGTCCTCCTGCTGCACGGCCCCGACGACACCATCGCCCCCTGGGAGCCGTCGGTCGAACTCGCCGCCCGCCGCCCCGACCTGGTCAGTCTGCGGACGGTCCGGCAGGCCCCGCACGCGGCCATGTGGAACGCCGACCCGGTCCACTACGAGGAGGCCCTGCGCCGCTTCCTCACCCCGCTGCTCTGACGGCGGCCCGCGCGACGCCCCCGAGGGGCCGCCCCGGGCGGCGGTTCGGGGGCCGTTCTGACGGGGCTGCGGATTCCGATTGGGCTTTCGGGCCGTCAGCGGGAAGACTGCCCCCGTGACGTCTCGAAAGCCCGATGAACCATTGGCGCGCAACTCCAGACTCCGACTCGTCCGCCCGCGGGCGCTGGCCACCGCCCGACGGGCCGTGACGACCCGGCGCACCCGGCCGGCGCCGCGGCCGCCCGAGGGCACTCCGCCCCGCGCGGAACTCGCCCGCCAGGCCCGGCAGGTCCTCGCCGACGCCGTACGGCTCGCCCGCTGGGCCGCCGTCGAGCACGGGGCCGACATCGCCGCCCGCACCGGCTCCGGACCCGTGCCCGCACCGGAACGGGCCGCGGCCGCACTGGACCTGACGGCCGACCGGATCCGGGCCGGCTGGGACCGCGCCCGGCTCGCCGGCCTCGTCGAGCTGCACGGCGACACCGTCCGCCCCGGCTGGCGGCTGCACGCCTGGGACCGCGACGACTCCGCCGTGCTGCGCGGCTGGGTCGCCCTCTTCGACGCCTGGTCCCTGGTCCACCCGGCCCCCGAAGGGGTCGCGCCGAGCGCCGTCGCCGAGGTCGTCGAGGCCGTCCCGCAGGTGCTCTCGCTGCTCCAGCTCTCCCAGGGCCCGGTCCTCGTCCCGGTCCTCCTCGACCTCCTCGGCCAGCGGGTCGAGGAGCTCCGCGAGGAGCGCTGCGAGGTTCCCGCGGCCGAACCGGCCCCCGAGGCGGCGACGGCCGCCCCCGGCACCGACGGACTCCCCACCCTGCTCGACTGGGCGTTGGAGGGCCTGGCCGCCGTCGGCGCGCTCACCCTCGACCCCGGCGCGGAGGGGCGTCACGCCACCCTGACCCCGCTCGGCAACTGGGCGGTCTGGGTCAAGCTGGAGCAGATCTGCGTCGCCGCGCAGAGCCCCGCGGGCAACATCGAGCAGTCCGCCGAGGACATGCTCCGCGGCTGCGCCCGGCTCACCCCGGGCCCGGCCCGCGACGAGTACCGCGCCTGGCTCGCGGCCCGGACCCTGTCCAGCGCGGTGACCGAGCTCCTCGCCGTCGCCCGCGGCGAGGACGCCCTGCTGCGGGGGCTCGCGTTCGAGGCGCTCCGGGTCGTCGGAGCCCCCGCCGAGGCCGAGGTCCGGGCCACCGTCGCCGAGCCCTCGCTGCGCCCGTACGCGCTGCTGTGGCTCGCGGAGTACGACGGCGCGGACCCGGACGACGCCCAGGAGGTGCTGACCCGCGAGGAGGCGACCTGGCTCTGGGTGGACACCGCGGCGGCCGTCGCCGACCACGGCGAGAGCACGCTGCTCGTCCGACACCTCGAATCCGCGGTGCAGGGCACGGTCCCGGCCCTGCTCGACGAGGTCAGGGCCGTCGGCCACCCCCGTACCGTGCAGGTGCTGGTCGCCCTCGCCGCCGCCCACCCGGACCCGGCGCTGGCCAAGGCCGTCCGCCGGGCCGCCTTCCAGGTGCACACCGGGGGAGCCTGAGCCGGGGCCCGTCCCGGGGCGGTCAGCCCGTCGTCGCGCCGGGGGCGTACGTACCGAAGCTCCATACGTTGCCCTCGGCGTCCCGGGCCGTGTAGTCCCGGGAGCCGTACTCCTGGTCCGCCGGCGGCATGACGATCTCGATGCCCTGGGCCACCGCCCGGGCGTGGTGCTCGTCCACGTCGGCCACGCGCACGTACACCGCGACGGGACCGGAGCCGGCCATGAGCTTGTCGAACTCGGTGCCGCTGCCCTTGCTGCCGAGCATCAGCATGCCGTTCCCGTACCCGAGCTCGGCGTGCACCACACGGCCGTCCTCGCCCTCGTAGACGGCGTGCTCGGTGAATCCGAAGCCCTCCGTGAGCTGCTTGATCGCCGCCTTCGCGTCCTCGTACCGCAGGGCCGGACAGATGTCGGGTGTGCCGGTCATCCCGATCGCTTCCTCTCGTGCAGCCGAATGTGATCTGGATCTCAGTCTGGCAGTCGCCACTGACAAGTCAGCGGAAGGTGTTGCACTGGGCCATGTCGCCGGTCCTGTAGCCCTGGTGGAACCACTGCTGCCGCTGGGCCGCCGAGCCGTGCGTCCAGTTCTCCGGCGTCACCCGGCCCTGGAACCGCTCCTGGATCCGGTCGTCGCCCACCGCGGCCGCCGCGTCCAGGCCGTCCCGGATGTCGTCGTCGGTCAGCCGGGTCAGCAGCGGCCGGCCCGTCCGGTCGTCGGGGGTGGTCGTCGCGTGGCGCGCCCAGACGCCGGCGTAGCAGTCGGCCTGGAGCTCGACCCGGACGGCGTTGGAGTTCGCGCCGGTCCGCCCGTCCTGGGCGCGGCTGAGGGTCCCCATCAGGTTCTGGACGTGGTGGCCGTACTCGTGGGCGACCACGTACGCCTGGGCGAAGGGTCCGCCGCTCGACCCGAACTTGGTGCGCAGCTCGTCGAAGAAGCCGAGGTCCAGATAGACCTGCCGGTCGCCGGGGCAGTAGAAGGGCCCCACCGCGGAGGTCGCCGAGCCGCACGCGGTCCCGACCCGCTGGGCGAACATCACGGTGGCGGCGCTGCCGTAGGTGCCGCCGCGGCGCGCGTACTCGGTCCGCCAGTAGTCCTGGAGGCTGTTGACCACGGCGACGACCCGGCAGTCCTCGCGGGTGTTGGCGTCCGAGCCCTTCCGGCAGGTCCGGCTCACCTGGGTCGCGGACGAGGAGCTCGCGACCGGCTCGTCGCCGCCGCCGGAGAGCCCCAGCTGGTCGGGGCCCACACCGAAGAGGACGCCCAGGATCAGCGCGATGAGGCCGATGACGCCGCCGCCGACGGTCGCCTTGCCGCCGGGGATGCGGCTGCCGCGGACGTCCCGCACCTCCGAGGTGTCCAGGTCGGCGTCGTCGTCGAACTGCACGGTCCACCACCCTCCGCGTCACTGCCGCGGCAGTGGCCGCCGCCCTTCGCCGAGTATCAGATGATCTCCACCGCATCGCCCCTTTTGGGAGGCATCGGCGGTAATGGGAGGAAGGTCGGAGGGTGCTCCCGTGCCCCACATGGCCGAAAACCAGTTGCAGAAGCCCGTTAGACTGGCTGTATGGCCATTCTCCCCTGGGTGCATTAGCGGCGTCGAAGCCCGCCACCAATCGTCCTTCCGCCGTTTCCCACCGCCCTGGAGTCTGTCCGTGATCACCGCTTCCGGCATCGAGCTGCGCGCCGGCGCCCGCGTCCTCATCGAATCCGCTTCCTTCCGCATCGCCAAGGGCGACCGCATCGGCCTCGTCGGCCGCAACGGAGCGGGCAAGACCACCCTCACCAAGTGCCTCGCGGGCGAGGGCCAGCCGGCCGCCGGCAGCATCGCCCGCTCCGGCGAGGTCGGCTACCTCCCGCAGGACCCGCGCACCGGCGACCTCGACGTCCTGGCCCGCGACCGCATCCTCTCCGCCCGCGGCCTCGACACCCTCCTCAAGAAGATGCGGGCGAACGAGGAGCGCATCGCGACCGGCTCCGGCGCCACCCGCGACAAGGCCATGCGGCAGTACGAGCGCCAGGAGACCGAGTTCCTCACCAAGGGCGGCTACGCGGCCGAGGCCGAGGCCTCCACCATCGCCGCCGCCCTCGGCCTGCCCGACCGGGTCATGGGCCAGCCGCTGCACACCCTCTCCGGCGGTCAGCGCCGCCGCGTCGAGCTCGCCCGGATCCTCTTCTCGGACGCCGACACCCTGCTCCTCGACGAGCCGACCAACCACCTCGACGCCGACTCCATCATCTGGCTGCGCGACTACCTGAAGACCTACCGCGGCGGCTTCATCGTCATCTCCCACGACGTCGACCTCGTCGAGACCGTGGTCAACAAGGTCTTCTACCTGGACGCCAACCGCTCCACGATCGACGTCTACAACATGGGCTGGAAGCTCTACCAGCAGCAGCGCGAGGCCGACGAGAAGCGCCGCAAGCGCGAGCGCCAGAACGCCGAGAAGAAGGCCGCCGCCCTCAACTCGCAGGCCGACAAGATGCGCGCCAAGGCCACCAAGACCGTCGCCGCGCAGAACATGGCCAAGCGCGCCGAGCGGCTGCTCTCCGGCCTGGAGGCCGTCCGCGCCTCCGACAAGGTCGCCAAGCTCCGCTTCCCGGACCCCGCGCCCTGCGGCAAGACCCCGCTGACCGCCGAGGGGCTCTCCAAGTCCTACGGCTCGCTGGAGATCTTCACCGACGTGGACCTGGCCATCGACAAGGGCTCCCGCGTCGTCATCCTCGGCCTCAACGGCGCGGGCAAGACGACCCTGCTGCGCCTCCTCGGCGGCGTCGAGCAGCCCGACACGGGCGAGGTCACCCCCGGCCACGGCCTGAAGCTCGGCTACTACGCCCAGGAGCACGAGACGCTCGACCCTGAGCGGACCGTCCTGGAGAACATGCGCTCGGCCGCGCCCGACCTCGACCTCGTCGACGTGCGCAAGACGCTCGGCTCGTTCCTCTTCTCCGGCGACGACGTCGACAAGCCGGCCGGGGTGCTCTCCGGCGGTGAGAAGACCCGTCTCGCGCTCGCGACCCTGGTCGTCTCCTCGGCGAACGTGCTGCTCCTCGACGAGCCGACCAACAACCTGGACCCGGCCAGCCGCGAGGAGATCCTCGGCGCCCTGCGGACGTACAAGGGCGCCGTCGTCCTCGTCACCCACGACGAGGGTGCCGTCGAGGCGCTCGACCCGGAGCGGATCATCCTGCTCCCGGACGGCGTCGAGGACCTCTGGGGTGCGGACTACGCGGACCTGGTGTCCCTGGCCTGACCCCGCGCACGGCTCCGGATGCGCCCGAAGGGGTGCTTCCGGAGCCCGGAGTGATCATGCGGGGCTGGATCATTCGGCTCATCGGTGATCCTTCATCTGAGTGAGGGTCTCTGGTACATCCCGGCGCGGTGCTCTGCCGAATCCTTCCGGCAGACCCGCGCCGTACGTGTGTTCCCCTTTCGTCGCTGACCTGGCACTTCCCATGCCGACCGGTACGGATGCGGCGTTTCGTTCCTGCGGAATGCCGGCTTCCGTCTGTGATGACGCCGTACTCCTCCGCAAACCCGGCGGCACGGACCTTGTCGAATGGGTGGCCAGGAGGGCGGGGAGGGGTGATCATGAGAAGTCCAGAGCGCACTTCCCATGAGGAGGCACGGGTGGCCGAGACTCTGAAGAAGGGCAGCCGGGTGACCGGCGCCGCGCGCGACAAGCTCGCGGCAGACCTGAAGAAGAAGTACGACTCCGGTGCGAGCATCCGGGCGCTGGCCGAGGAAACGGGCCGCTCCTACGGATTCGTCCACCGGATGCTCAGCGAGTCCGGAGTCACGCTGCGTGGACGCGGCGGAGCGACACGGGGCAAGAAGGCGGCCTCGGTCTGACGTCGGGGCGGCTCGATCGGGCCACCGGGTCTCTCGGTGGCCACCCGGTCGGTCCTGCGGTCGTCCGGGTGGTTACTGTGCAGTCACTTAGCATCCCCATGCAGTGCTGCACAGGAACCGGAGGCGCCCCATGTCCACGCTCGAAGACTCCGAGCCCGTATTCGACAAGGACGGTGTACGGCTCACCGTCGAAGACGCCGTTGCCACGGTGACCCTGACCAACCCGGCGAAGCGCAACGCTCAGTCTCCCGCTCTGTGGCGGGCGTTGACGGAAGCCGGCCGGTCTCTGCCGGGCAGCGTGCGGGTCGTCGTCCTGCGCGGTGAGGGCAAGTCCTTCTCCGCCGGGCTCGACCGGCAGGCGTTCACGCCCGAGGGCTTCGACGGAGAGCCGTCCTTCCTCGATCTCGCGCGCGGTTCCGACGCGGACCTCGACGCGGTCATCGCCGAGTACCAGGAGGCGTTCACCTGGTGGCGCCGCAGCGACCTCGTGTCGATCGCGGCCGTCCAGGGCCACGCCATCGGCGCGGGCTTCCAGCTCGCCCTCGCCTGCGACCTGCGGGTCGTCGCCGAGGACGTGCAGTTCGCCATGCGCGAGACCAGCCTGGGCCTCGTCCCGGACCTGACCGGGACGCACCCGCTCGTCTCGCTCGTCGGCTACGCCCGCGCGCTCGAGATCTGCGCCACCGGCCGCTCCGTCCACGCGGAGGAGGCCGAGCGCATCGGTCTCGCCAACCTGTCCGTGCCCGCCGACGAACTCGACGCGGCCGTACGGGACCTCAGCGCCGCCCTGCTCGCGGCGCCCCGCGACGCGGTCACCGAGACCAAGGCGCTGCTCCAGGGCGTCTCCGGCCGCTCCTACGAGGAGCAGCGCACCGCCGAGCGCGCCGCCCAGGCCCGCCGCCTGCGCGACCTGGCGGGGATCGGCGACTGACGCACCCGCGCGCGTTCAGCGCAGCTCCGACACCAGCACCGTGACCGCGGTCGCCCCACCGGCGGCCGCGGTCACGGCGTTCCGGACGGCGCGGGCGACGTCCAGCGGGTGCCGGCCCGCCGTGACGGCCAGCTCGACCCGCACCCCGCCGTCCGGACCCCGGCGCACCGGCGGCCCCAGGGCGTCCGTCACCCCCGCGACGCCCTCGACGCGCAGGACCGCGAGGGCCACCGGGTCGTCCGTCGCCGGCGAGGGCCGCCCCGGCGGGGGAGCGGCGGGACCGGCCGCGGCCGGCGCGGTGTCGAGCAGGTCCGTCACCCGCAGGTCCACCCCCGCCACCGGCAGCCCGAGCCCGTCCGCCGCCGCCCCCAGCAGGGCCGACCGCAGCTCCTCGGCCAGCTCCGGCAGCGGGCGGCCCGCCACCGCCGCGAAATCCGCGGTGATCCGCAGCGGCCCCGGCGGCAGCCCGCCCGGCGGCGCCGGAGGCGCGTCCGGGGCCGCCGCCTCGGCGCCCGGATCGGCATCCGGGTCGGGTCCGACCCGGAGCGTGCCGGGCACCACCCCCCGTACGGCCGACACGGCCCGGTCGAGCACCGTCCGCGCGGCCCGCTCCGTGATCCACACGCCGTCCGCCGCCGCCCCCAGGGGCAGCAGCCTGCCCGGCGCGAGCCGATCCCGTACCGCCGCAGTCCAACCCTCAGCCGTCGTCATTCCCCCAGCCTGCCGCATTCCCGGGGCGGATCGGGGCAAGCGACCTTAGTGTGGGCGAGGAACCCCGAACTATCACAGAAGGGGCTAAAACCATGGCTGATGCCACCACCCCCACGAACCCCGCCCCCGACGAACCGCGGCGCGCCAACGTGACCAAACGCGGCGGCGGCGCCCCGGCCTCCCGGGGCCGGACGACGATCGCCGACGGCGTCGTCGAGAAGATCGCCGGCCTCGCCGCACGCGACGTCGTCGGCGTCCACGCCATGGGCAGCGGACTCTCCCGCACCTTCGGCGCCGTACGCGACCGGGTCCCCGGCGGAGGCGGCGGCAAGGCGAGCGTCACCCGGGGCGTGAAGGCCGAGGTCGGCGAGGTCCAGACCGCACTCGACCTGGAGATCGTCATCGACTACGGCGTCTCCATCGCCGACGTCGCCGGCGAGGTCAGGGAGAACGTCATCGCCGCGGTGGAGCGGATGACCGGCCTGGAAGTCGTCGAGGTCAACATCGCGGTCAGCGACGTGAAGCTGCCCGACGAAGAGGAAGAAGAGCCGGAGTCCCGGCTCCAGTAGCCGCGGCCGCTCCGGCGGCACGGGCACGGAAGGGGCACAGGATGAGCATGGCGGTGGTCGGCCTGGTGGCCGGCATGGCCCTCGGCTTTGCCGGATACTTCGGCGGCTTCGGGGCGTTTCTCCTGGTCGCGGCCTTGGGGGCGATCGGCTTCGTGGCCGGTCGGTTCCTCGACGGCGACCTCGAACCGGGCGACCTGTTCCGGGGTCGCGAGCGCGGCGAACGGCGGCGGTGACACGGGGTGGTGACGGACCTGGCGCGGGACCGGGGGGCGACGAAGATCGCCGACCGGGTCGTCGCGAAGATCGCCGCCCAGGCGGCCAAGGAAGCCCTGGACGCCGTGCCCGCGGGCGGCTCGCGGCCGCACGCCTCGGTCGTCGTCCACCGGGACGTCGCCCGGGTCTCGATCAGTCTCGACCTCGACTACCCCACGGACATCGGCCGCCAGTGCGGGGCCGTCCGGGGCCGGGTCCGCACCCGCGTGGAGGAGCTCGCCGGCATGGAGGTCCACGAGGTCGACGTCCAGGTCGAGCGCCTCCACTCCCCCCTCACCCGCCAGGCCGCTCACCGGGACCGTCTCTCATGACGGCGCCCACGGAGCCGCCCCAGGCCGGTGGACCCGGGACCGCGAGCCCGGACGCCCCCGGTCCCGTACCCGTGCTCGCGGACGCTCCCGCCGGACCGGTCCGCCGCTTCTGGGCGGTGCGCCGCATCCCCGCCGCGCTGCTGGCGGCGGTCGTCCTCGGCGGCGCGGGGCTGCTCCTGTACGACGTGGCCGCCGTGCGGGCCGACCATCCCGCGATGGCCTGGCGGCGGGAGCTCGCCGACGCCCTCGCGACCCGGCCGCTGGACAGCACGGGGGTCGTCGTCGGCGCCGCCGTCGCCGTCGTGCTCGGCGTCTGGCTGCTCGTCCTGGCCGCCACCCCCGGGCTCCGCGCCGTCCTCCCCATGCGCCGCGAGCACGCCGACGTACGGGCGGGTCTCGACCGCGAGGCCGCGGCCCTGACCCTGCGCGACCGGGCGATGGAGGTCTCCGGGGTGCAGTCGGTCCAGGTGCGCGTCGGCCGGACCAAGGCCGTCGTCCGGGCGGTCTCGCACTTCCGGGCACTCGACGAGGTCCGCGCCGACGTCGAGGCGGTCCTCGCCACCGGCATCGACGAACTCGGCCTCGCCCACCCGCCGGCGCTGACGGTACGCGTGGCCCGCCCGCGCAAGAAGGGATGAGCCGATGAGGTCCGAGCACCACGAGAGGAGCCACCGGTGAGGGTCGTCCTCCGGCGCGTCAACCGCGTCCTGCTCGGGCTCGCCGGGCTGCTCCTCGTCCTCGGCGGCGCGGGAGTCCTCGCCGCCGCCCTCGACCTGTCCGTGCCGTCCTGGTGGCCCTGGTCCGGCCCCTCCGACGTGCTGCTCACGGCATCCCAACGGCAGCACTGGCGCGACGAGAGCTGGTGGTGGCCGGTGGTCATCGCCGTCCTCGGACTCGTCGTGCTGCTCGCCCTGTGGTGGCTGCTCGTCCAGTTCCGGCGGGCCCGGCTCGCCGAGGTCCTCGTCGACACCGGCGACGGGGAGGAGGCGATCCTGCGCGGCCGGGCCCTGGAGAGCGTCCTGGAGGCGGACGCCACCGCCCAGGAGGGCGTGGCCAAGGCCCGGATCTCCCTCACCGGCCGCCGCACCGCCCCCTGCACCCGGGTCGCCCTCCTCCTGGAGCCGTACGCCTCCCCGGGCGCCGCCCTGACCACCCTCAGCGCCCAGGCCCTCGCCCACGCCCGTACGTCGACGGGCCTGCCCGCACTGCCCACCGAGGCGCGCCTGCGGGCGGTCAAGCACCGGGCCCGCCGCGTCACCTGACGGACAGACGGACAGACGGACAGACGGACAGACGGACAGACGGACAGACGGACAGACGGACGGGCGGGCGGTACGGGCCCGGTTCCCGTGCGACGGCGCGGCGGCTCAGAAGCCGCTGCGCGCCCCGCCGTCCACCGGGAGCATCAGCCCGGTCAGGTACGAGGCGGCCGGCGACAGCAGGAAGGCGGCCGTCCGTCCGAACTCCTCCGGGGTGCCGTAGCGGCGCAGCGGGATCCTGGCCTCGTTCGCCGCGCGGGACGCGTCCGCGTCACCGGAGAGCGCGTCGAGCGAGCGGACCCGGTCCGTGTCGATCCGGCTCGGCAGCAGCCCGATCACCCGGATCCCGCGCGGTCCCAGGTCGTTGGAGAGCGACTTGGCGAAGCCGGCGAGGCCGGGGCGCAGGCCGTTGGAGATGGTCAGGCCGGGGATCGGCTGGTGGACCGAACCGGACAGCACGAAGCCGATCACCCCGCCCTCGGTGAGCGTCTCGGCCGCCGCGCGCGCCAGCCGCACCGCGCCGAGGAAGACCGTGTCGAAGGCGGCCGTCCACTGCTCGTCGGTGTTGTCCGCCGCGAAGCCGGGCGCCGGGCCGCCGACGCTGATCAGGATGCCGTCGAAGCCGCCGAACCGGGCCCGCGCCTCGGCGATCAGCCGGGCCGGGGTCTCCGGGTCGGCGTTGTCGGCGGCGATCCCGGCGGCGCCCTCGCCCAGCTCGGCGACCGCGTCGGCGACCGCCTTCTCCTCGCGCCCGGTGATCAGCACCCGGGCGCCCTCCGCGAGCAGCGCCTCCGCCGAGGCCCTGCCGAGCCCCCGCGTCGCGCCCGTCACCACGTACACACGGTCCTTCAGTCCAAGATCCATGGCCCTATCCTGCCGCCTCCTCGGCGGCGAGCGCGAGGGCGGTCCCCACCAGGCCGATGTGGCTGAACGCCTGGGGGAAGTTCCCCAGCTGGCGGCCCGTCGCCGGGTCGTACTCCTCGGCGAGGAGCCCCACGTCGCTGCGGAGCGCGATCAGCCGCTCGAAGAGCTCGCGGGCCTCGTCGGGCCGCCCGGTCAGCCGCAGGGCGTCCGCGAGCCAGAACGAGCAGACGAGGAACGTCCCCTCCTGCCCCGGCAGTCCGTCCACGGCGCCCGCCGCGTCGACGCTGTAGCGCCGTACGAACCCGTCGTGCGTCAGCTCCGCCCGTACCGCGTCCACCGTGCCCACCACCCGGGGGTCGTCCGGCGGCAGGAAGCCGACCTGCGGGATGAGCAGGGTGGCGGCGTCCAGCTCCTTCGAGCCGTACGACTGGGTGAAGGTGTTCCGCACCGGGTCGTACGCCCGGGCGCACACCTGGGCGTGGATCTCGTCCCGCATGGCCCGCCACCGCGTGGCGTCGCCCGGCAGCGACGGGTCGGACTCCAGGGTGCGGACGGCGCGGTCGGCGGCCACCCAGGCCATCACCTTCGAGTGGGTGAAGTGGCGGCGCGGCCCGCGTACCTCCCAGAGGCCCTCGTCGGGCTCCCGCCAGGTCGACTCCAGGAAGCCGAGCAGGCTCAGCTGGAGGTTCCAGGCGTGCCGCTCCGCCGGGATGCCGGCCTCGTGGGCGCGGTGGAGCGAGTCCATGACCTCGCCGTACACGTCGAGCTGGAACTGGTCCACGGCCGCGTTCCCGGTCCGCACCGGCGCCGAGTCGGCGTAGCCGCGCAGCCACGGCAGGGTCGTCTCGGGGAGTCGGCGCTCCCCGGCGGGGCCGTACATGATCTGGAGGTCGGCGGGGTCGCCGGCGACGGAGCGGAGCAGCCAGTCCCGCCAGGCGGCGGCCTCCTCGACGTACCCGGCGGCCAGGAGCACGCCGAGGGTGAGGGAGGAGTCGCGCAGCCAGCAGGCGCGGTAGTCCCAGTTGCGCACGCCGCCGAGCTCCTCCGGCAGCGAGGTGGTGGGGGCGGCCATGATCCCGCCGGTGGGGGCGTACGTGAGGGCCTTGAGGGTGATCAGGGAGCGCAGCACGGTCTCCCGGTGGGGGCCCCGGTAGGTGCAGCGGGCCGACCACTCCCGCCAGTCGGCGAGGGTCAGCTGCAGGGCCTCGTGGGGGTCGACGAGCTCGGGGCGCGGCTCGTGCGAGGGGTGCCAGGTCAGGACGAAGGCGATCCGTTCGCCGGCGCCGACGGTGAAGGCGGAGCAGGTGGAGAACTGCTGGCCCCAGGTCTTCACACGGGGTTCGCTGCGCAGCCAGACCGAGTCCGGCCCGGCGATCGCGACCCGGTGGCCGTCGGAGCGGCGCACCCAGGGCACGATCGAGCCGTAGTCGAAGCGCAGCCGCAGGACGGCGCTCATCTCGACGCTGCCGCTGATTCCCTCGACGATCCGCATCAGGTCCGGGGACCTGTCCCGCTGGGGCATGAAGTCGACGACCTTGACGGTGCCCGTACGGGTCTCCCAGTACGTCTCCAGGACGAGGGAGTCCTCGGCGTAGCGGCGGCTCGTGCAGGTCGTGGCGCCCTTGGGCGCGATCTGCCAGTGGCCGTTGTTCTCGTCGCCGAGGATCGCGGCGAAGCAGGCGGCCGAGTCGAAGCGGGGCAGACACAGCCAGTCGACCGACCCGTCGCGGCCGACGAGCGCGGCGGTCTGGAGATCGCCGATGAGGGCGTAGTCGTCGATACGTTGCGTCACGCTTTGGGCTGTTCCCGGAAGCGGCGCCGGTCAATCAGCGGGACGGGACGGCCTCGACCGCGGCCGTGTCGCCTTCCGGGGATCCGGGGACGTCGGAGGCCTGTCCGGCCTGCCGGTCGTGCTTCTCCCGGCGTACGAGGATCACCCAACCGACGGGTACCCCGGCCGCGAACAGCCACCACTGGACGGCGTACGCCATGTGGGCGCCGATCGAGTCGTGGTCGGGTTCGCCGATCTGCTCGGGGGTGTCGTTCGCGGAGGCGGGCGCGATCTGCTCGACGTAGCCGCCGAGCACCTCGCGGCCGATCAGCTCGGCCTGCTGCCGGCTGCTGATCAGCATCACCTGGCGGTCCGGCAGGCCCTTCAGGTCCTTGATCCCGCTGGCTCCGGTGGTCTCGTCCGCCTTGAGCCGCCCGGTGACCGTGACCTCGCCCCCGGGGGCGGGCGGCACCGTGGGGAAGGCGTGCTGGTCGGAGGCGGCCGGTACCCAGCCCCGGTTGACGAGGACGACCTTGCCGTCCTTCAGGACCAGCGGGGTGAGGACGTGCACGCCCACCCGGTCGTCGGCGTTGGTGCGGCGGCGGACGACCACCTCGTGCGCCGTGTCGAAGGTGCCGGTGGCGGTGACCCGGCGCCAGTAGTCGGTGCGCGGGACGGTGTGACCGGGGGAGGTGAGCTCCTCGACCGGTACCGGTTCGGCGGCGACGTTGTCCGCGATCAGGGCGTTCTGGGCGACCCGGCGCTCGTGCCGGTGGAACTGCCAGAAGCCCAGCTCGATCATCGTGGGGACGAGGACGAGGGCGATGAGGGTGAGGATCACCCACTGCCGGGACAACAGGAAGCGGTACACCCCATGACCGTACATCCGGGTCCCCGGGGCGCACGCAGGGGGGTTCGGCTCGCCCGGAGGCGAGCCCAGGATCGTTTCCTCAGGTCCTGTCCCGCTCACACCTTGTCGACGATGCCCACCCTTCCCTCCGCGCGGGCGCAGTGGCCGCCGCAGTACCAGCTGCCGTCGACCTCGACGCCCTGTCCGATGATCTGGACCCGGCAGTGCTCGCAGATGGGCGCCATGCGGTGGATGGCGCAGGCGAAGCAGTCGAAGACGTGCACGGCGCCCTGCGCGTGCACCTCGAAGGACATGCCGTAATCGTTTCCGCAGACCTCACAACGTGCCATGCGCCACAGGGTGGGGCGCGGGAGCTGCGGCGGGCGAGCGGCGGGCGGGCGAGTCGCCCCGGTTCACTCCGATGACGGCGCGGCCGACTGTGTCCGGGCCG
>NZ_JBHJQI010000129.1:0-25730 GCF_042262805.1 Streptomyces sp. NPDC056361 | reverse complement strand
CGGTCGGGGTGCGGCCCTCGCCCAGTGTGCGGCGTCGCGGGTCAGACGGCGAGCTCGACCGTGATGTTGCCGCAGGTCGCCTTGGAGTACGGGCAGACCTGGTGGGCCTTCTCGATCAGGCTCTTGGCGGTCTCGGCGTCCACGTTGGGGATGGTCGCCGAGATCTTGACGATGATGCCGAAGCCGTCGTCGTTCTTGCCGATGCCGACCTCGGCGGTGACCGTCGAGCCGGAGACGTCCGCGTTCTCGTTGCGGGCGACGACGCCCAGCGCGCCCTGGAAGCAGGCGCTGTAGCCGGCCGCGAAGAGCTGCTCGGGGTTGGTGCCGGCGCCGGAGCCGCCCATGGCCTTGGGCGGGTTGACGACGACGTCGAGCTGACCGTCGTCCGTGGCGACCCGGCCGTCACGGCCGTTCTCGGCGGTGGCGACGGCGGTGTACAGGACGTCGGAGTGCTGGATGGACATGCCGGGGTACTTCCTTCTGCAGTTCGCCGCGACTCGCGCCCACGATCGCGACGGCTGAGGGAAGACTAACGGGTCACCGAGACGATCATCTTTCCGGTGTTGTCCCCGCGGAGGAGTCCGAGGAAGGCGTCCACGCCGTTCTCGATGCCCTCGACGAAGGTCTCGCGGTGCTTCAGCTCGCCGGAGGCGAGCCAGCCGCCGACCTCCTGGACGAACTGGTTCTGCAGGCCGTAGTGGTCGCCGACGAGCACGCCCTGGAGCCGCAGCCGCTTGCCGATGATCATCGCCATGTTGCGCGGGCCGGGGACCGGCTCGGTGTCGTTGTACTGGGCGATCATGCCGCAGATGGTGGCGCGGCCGTGCACGTTGAGCGAGGAGATCGCGGCTTCGAGGTGGTCGCCGCCGACGTTGTCGAAGTAGACGTCGATGCCGTCCGGGGCCGCCTCGCGCAGCTGGTCCCTGACCGGGCCGTTCTTGTAGTTGAAGGCGGCGTCGAAGCCGAGCTCCTCGACGAGGAACTTGACCTTCTCGTCGGAGCCGGCGGAGCCGATGACGCGGGAGGCGCCCCGGAGCTTCGCCATCTGGCCGACCTGGCTGCCGACGGCCCCGGCCGCGCCGGAGACGAACACGGCGTCGCCCTCCTTGAAGGAGGCGACCTCGAAGAGGCCGGCGTAGGCCGTGAGGCCGGTCATGCCGAGCACGCCCAGGTAGGCGGAGAGGGGCGCGAGCGCCGGGTCGACCTTGGTGGCGCCCTTGGCGGGGACGTCGGCGTACTCGCGCCAGCCGAGGCCGTGCAGGACGTGGTCGCCGACGGCGAAGCCCTCGGCGTTCGAGGCGACGACCTCGCCGACCGCGCCGCCGTCCATCGGGTGGTCCAGCTGGAACGGCGGGATGTACGACTTCACGTCGTTCATCCTTCCGCGCATGTACGGGTCGACGGAGAAGTGCAGGTTGCGCACGAGGATGCGGCCCTCGCCGGGCTCGGCGACCGGGGTCTCGCGCAGCTCGAAGTCCGCGGGGACGGGCCAGCCGTGCGGACGGGCGACGAGGTGCCACTCACGGCTGGACGCGGGAAGTACGGACATGAGCACGGCCTCCAGAAAAGCTTTGGATCACAAAAGGTTCACTACCTCAAACAACCATGCGCCTCGATATTTCATGTTGTCAAGTATCTGGGTAGACTGAGCCCCATGGCCACCTCACGCACGGACCCCCTCACCCTCGAAGTCGTCGAGCTGATCGGCACGGTCGTGGCGCGCTACTACGAGGAGTACGAGCAGGCGGCCGCGCAGCACGCGCTCACCGGCGCCCAGGCCCGCGTCCTCGGCCTGCTCTCCCTCGACCCGCTGCCGATGCGCCGCATCGCCCAGAAGCTGAAGTGCGAGCCCTCCAACATCACCGGCATCGTCGACCGCCTCGAAGCCCGCGGCCTGGTCGAACGCCACCCCGACCCGGACGACCGCCGCGTCAAGCTCGCCGTCCCCACCACCGAGGGCCGCGACACCGCCCGCCGCCTCCGCGACTCCCTCGGCTTCGCCCGCGAACCCCTCGGCGAACTCTCCGAGACCGAGCGCACCCTGCTCCGCGACCTGCTCAGGCGCATGCTGGGCGAGGGCCTCGCCTAGGGGGTGTCCCTCCGGCGCCTACACGCACCACCAGAGGAAACGGGTGCAGGTCTGCGTCGGCGCCGGCGTCGGCGTCGGCGTGCCGCTCGGCGTCGAGCCCGTCGCGGAGGGCGCGGGCCCGCCGGGAGTGCCCGAACCCGTGGGCGTCGGACCGCCCGCCGTCGAGGACGGCGTCGCGGTGGGCGCGGACGGCGAGCCGGTGGCCGTCGGCTGCTGCGCCGGGACGCCCCCGTCCCCCTGCCCCGTGGCGGGACCCTGCCCCGACCCCGTACCGGACGCCGGTCCCGCACCCGCCCCCGAGGCGGAACCCGATCCCCGCCGACCGCCCGTGCCCGAGCCCGCGCTCGCCTGACGAGGGCGGGTGGACGCCGGGGCGTCGACCACCGCGGACGGGCCGGCGCCGTCCGGCGGCTGCGTGTCGTCGAGCGGTTCGGGCGCGAGCGGCGTCGCGGTCACGTCCAGTTCCTCGACCGCCGTCGCGGCGCCGTCCTGTGGCGGATCCTCCAGGGCGAGCCGCGCCAGGCTCAGCGTCCCGGCCGCGAGGACCAGGCCCACCGTACTGACCAGGACCGTACGAGCCCCACGCGACCGGGAGCGCCGTCCCCGGCGTACGGCGGTACGCCCCCGGGCCGCGGCACGGTCCTGCCCGGCGGCACGGGCGGCACGACGCCCGCCCGCGGACGGTCGCGGCGGCTCCAGGACGTCCAGTTCGTAGACGTGCTCGGGCGAGGGCTCGGACGCGGACTCGTGCGAGGACCCGGAACGGTCCGGATCGGCGTACGGGCTGCCCGGCTCGGCATGGGCGCGGTCCGGCTCGGCGTAGGTGCCGCCCGACTCGGCGTGGGCGAAGTGCGGCTCGGCGTAGGCGGGGCGGGCCTCGGCGTAGGTGGGGCGAGGCTCGGCGTAGCCGAGGTGGGGTTCGGCGTAGGCGGAGCGGGGTTCGGCGTAGCCGAGGTGGGCCTCGGCGTAGGCGGGGCGGGGTTCGGCGTAGGCGGGGTCCTGGGTGTGGACCGGTGCGGGGGCCGGCGGGTGGGCCGGTATGTGGGGGGTCTGGTACCGCAGTTTCTCGACGGGAGTCCCGCACCCGGCACAGGCGAGGGCCCCATTGAGATGCCGCCGGCACGCGTAGCAGTAGTCCATGGGGCCCGCAGGCTATGCGGCCCCGTGCGGTGACAGGGAGGCGGCGAGGTGAGGATCCTGTGAGGAAACCGCAGGTCGTCGGCGGTGCGCCGTGATTCTCCCGCTTCGGGAAGGATCGCCTCCAAAACCGCCGGGCCCGTACCTCCACCTCCGTCACCGGCCGCACGCGGAGGGTGCCCGACCGGACGGCCGGGAGGGCTTCCGGCCGATCCGTCCGGCCCGGCCCGCCGGACGCCGGCGGGCCCCGGGCGGCGCAGCCCAGCGCGCGCCGGGGCGCGGACGGCCGGACGATGCGAACAGGAACGCGCAACGCGAACCACCTCGCCCGTGCCAGCACCGCACTCCGGAGGATCCGCCGTGACCGTCAGCCTTGAGCAGCTGCGTCGTTGCCATGTCGCCGTCGACCTGGGTGCCGCCCGCACCCGGGTCTTCGTCAAGGGCGCCGGACTCGTCGTCGACGAGCCGAGCGTCGCCGCCGTCAACACCCGTACCGGAGCGCTGATCGCCGTCGGCGCGCTGGCGGAGAAGATGACCGGCCGCACTCCCGACTACATCCGGGTCGTCCGCCCGGTGTCGGGCGGCACGGTCGTCGACATCGAGATGGCGCAGCGGATGCTCCGCCACCTCCTCGGCGAGAAGCTGCGCCGACAGCTGCGGCGCAAGCCCCGGTTGCGGGCGGCCGCGTGCACTCCGCACGACAGCGACCCGCTGGCGCAGCGCGCCGCCGTGGAGACCCTCGTCGGTCTCGGGGCGCGCCGGGTCGAGCTGGTCGACACCCTGATCGCGGCGGCGGTGGGCTGCGGCCTTCCGGTCGAGCAGCCGACGGCGACCATGATCCTGGTGTGCGGGGCGGCGACCACGCAGGTCGCGGTGCTCTCGCTCGGCTCGATCGTGACGGCCGAGCGGATGCCGGTCGGCGGCGACGCCATCGACCACGCCGTCATCCAGCACCTGCGTCACCACCACGAGCTGATGCTGCCGAGCCAGTCGGTCCGGCCGCTGCAACTCGCCCTGAGCGGGAACGGCCTGACGGCCGAGGGCCCGGCGGTGACCGAGATCCACGGCCGGGACGTCGCCACGGGCCTGGCCCGTTCGGTCACCGTCGACACGGCCGCCGTGCGGGAGGCGATCCACACCCCGCTGACGGCGGTCCTCGACGGCATCGGGAAGGTGCTGCGGGACTGCCCGCCGGACCTGGTGGCCGACCTCGCGGACCGCGGGATCATGATGGTCGGCGGCAGCGCCCTGCTGCCGGGGCTCGACCAGATGCTGCGCGAGGCGACCGGGATGCCGGTGCACATCGCCGAACGCCCGGACGTCTGCGCGGTCCTGGGTCTCGGCGCGATGCTGGAGGGCAAGGTCCAGGCGATGGTCCTCGACCCGCTGTCGGAGCGGAACCCGCTGGACGACGAGGACTGAGCCCGGCGTACGCAAACCAGCCAAATCCCCTGATTCGTACGACAATGAGACCATGACGATCATGGACGAGGACGCCGAGGCCGCGGACACCGACGACGGCACCGAGACGCCCCGCCTGCCCCTGCTGCTCGAAGCGGTCCTCAGCGTCGGCACGGATCTCGAACTGCGCACCACCCTCCAGCACATCGTGGACTCCGCGACCGAGCTGACCGGGGCGCGCTACGGCGCGCTCGGGGTCGTCGACCCCGAGCGCCACCGGCTCACCGAACTCTTCACGTCCGGCCTGACGGACGAGGAGCGGCAGCGCATCGGCCGGCTCCCCGACGGCCGCACCGGGCTCCTCGGCGCGCTCGTGCGGGACCCGCGGCCGCTCCGGCTCGACGACCTGGCCGCCGATCCGCGCTCCGCCGGCGTACCCGAGGGGCATCCGGAGATGCGCACCTTCCTCGGCGTCCCGATCCGGGTCCACACCGAGGTGTTCGGCAACCTGTACCTCACCGAGAAGCACCCGGGCGGCTTCACCGAGGAGGACCTCTCCCTGCTCCGGGTCCTCGCCTCCCAGGCGGGCATCGCCATCGGCAACGCCCGCCTGTACGAGACGGCCCGGCAGCGGGAGCGCTGGATCGAGGGGGCCGCGGCCGTGACCACGGCCCTGCTCACCGGCGCGTCCGCCGAGAACGCCCTGACGACCGTGGCCGAGCGGGCCCGCCTCCTCGCCGGCGCCTCGGCCGGGGTGGTCCTCCAGCCCACCGCCGAGGGCGGCATGGAGATCGTCGCCGCCTCCGCCACCGACGACCCGGGAGACCTGGTCGGCACGACGATCGCCCCCGGCTCACCCGTGCTCGTCCAGCTCCTCGGCGGGGAGCCCGTCTTCATCGAGGACTCCGCGACCGACCCCAGGATGACCACCGCCGTCCGCACCCGCTTCGGCCCGTCGATGATGCTGCCGCTGCAGAGCGGCGGGAAGCTGATCGGCACCCTCGCCCTCCCCCGGCGGCGCGGCGACCCGCCGTACTCGGCCGTGGACCGGCTCCTCGCCTCCCAGTTCGCCTCGCAGGCGGCACTCGCCCTGGTCCTCGCGGACGCGCGCCACGACCGGGAGCGGCTCGCCGTGTACGAGGACCGGGACCGGATCGCGCGGGACCTCCACGACCTGGTCGTCCAGCGCCTGTTCGCCACCGAGATGATGCTGGAGTCGACCCGCCGCCGCGCCACCGGCTCGTCCGACGAGAACGAACTCCTCGGCCGGGCCGTCGACGAGCTGGACTCGACCATCCAGGAAGTCCGCACGACCATCTTCGCCCTCCAGCAGCCCCCCGCCGACGCCCCCGCCTCGTTCCGCGGCCGCGTCCTCCGCGAGACCGGCGGCGCGGCCGCCCTCCTCGGCTTCCGACCGTCCGTCCACTTCTCCGGCGCCGTCGACACGCTCGCCGAGGAGGAGGACGCGGGGAAGCTGCTCGCCGCTCTGCGAGGGGCGCTCGCCGCGGCCCACCGGCGGCCCGGGGTCACCGCGGTGACGGTCGAGGTGGCGGCCGGGAACGACGGCCTCCGGCTGCGGGTCGAGGACGACGGCTCGCCGACGGCCACGGTGACCTGGCCCTGAGGAGCACCCGTACGGAGCAGTCCGGCGCGCCGGGCCCTTCTCCCCGATCTTGACTTGTGGGGTGACCACCGAGACGAAGCCCCCGACCGCGGCGGCCTACCGCAATCTGGTGATGGCCACCATCGGCTTCACGCTGACCTTCTGGGCGTGGAACCTGATCGCACCGCTCGCGAGCTGGTACGGCGACCGGCTCGAACTCAGCTCGTTCCAGCAGTCGTTCCTCGTCGCCGTCCCGGTCCTGGTCGGCTCGGTCGGCCGTGTCCCGGCGGGCGCCCTGACGGACCGGTACGGCGCGAAGCGGATGTTCCCGCTCGTCTCGGCGCTGACCATCATCCCCGTGCTGCTGCTGATCGTGGTGAAGGACACCTACGGTCTGCTGCTCGTCGTCGCCTTCCTCCTGGGCCTCGGCGGCACGACCTTCGCGATCGGCATCCCGCTGGTGAACTCGTGGTTCCCGCCGGCCAAGCGGGGCCTTGCGCTCGGCGTGTTCGGCATGGGCATGGGCGGCGTGGCGCTCTCCGGCTACTTCACGCCCCGGATCGCCAAGCACGGGGAGAACCTGCCGTTCGTCGTGGTGGCGGCCGCGCTCGCCGCGTACGCGGTGCTCGCCTTCTTCCTCATCACCGACCGGCCCGACCGGCCGGTGCCCACCGCCTCCCTGGCGACCCGGCTGGGCTCGGCGGCGCGGCTGCGGGTGACGTGGGAGCTGTCGGCGCTGTACGCGATCGGCTTCGGCGGCATCGTGGCGTTCGGCGTCTACCTGCCGACGTACCTGAAGACCTGGTACGGGCTGGACCCGACGGACGCGGGCACCAAGGCAGCCGGGTTCGCCCTGGTCACGGTGGTCTTCCGGCCGATCGGCGGCTGGCTCTCGGACCGGATCCACCCGGCGCTCGTGACGGCCGGGGCGCTCGGCACGGCCGCCCTGTTCGCGATCGTCCAGGCCTTCGACCCGCCGCTGAACCCGGGCGGCACGATCGCCCTCCTGGTCATGGCGGCCGGCCTGGGCACGGCGAGCGGTTCGGTCTTCGCCCTCGTCTCCCAGGTCACCCCGCAGGCCCAGGTGGGCAGCGTGACCGGCATCGTCGGCGCGATGGGCGGCCTCGGCGGTTTCGTGCCGCCGCTGGTGATGGGCGCGATCTACAGCGCGAAGGACTCGTACTCGATCGGCTTCATGCTCCTCTCCGACCTGGCGCTCGCGGGCTGTGTGTACGCGTACGGGCGGATGCGCGGGATCCGCCCGGGCGGCGGCAAGCCGGAGCCGGAGGCGACGAAGGTCACGGCCACACGGCCCTGACGCCCCGGCAGAATGCCTCCCGGCGACCTTCGCCCTCGACGACCCGAGGAGCTCGACCGGTGAGTGCGTTCTTCCCGGCCCTGGCGGCCGGAGCCGATTCCGACCGGACCGCGCTGCGCTTCGGCGCGACGACCCTGACGTACGGAGAGCTGGCCGGGGCGGCCGGCGCCCTGGCCGCCCGGATCACGGGGGCCGGCCGGGTCGCCGTCTGGGCCACGCCGAGCGCGCACACCGCGGTCGCGGTGGTCGGGGCGCTGCTGGCGGGCGTCCCCGCCGTGCCCCTCAACCCGCGCACCGGCGAGCGGGAGCTGGCGCACGTCCTCGGCGACAGCGCGCCCTCCGCCGTCCTGGCGGACCCGGCCGCCGAGCTGCCCGCCGGGCTGGCCGGCGTCCCCCGGATCGACGTGGCGCTCACCGGCACCGCCGCTGCCCCGCCGGCGGGGCCGGACGACCCCGAGTCCCCTGCCCTGGTCGTCTACACCTCCGGCACCACCGGCCCGCCGAAGGGCGTCCTCCTCTCGCACCGGGCGCTGGCCGCCTCCCTCGACGCGCTGGCCGACGCCTGGTCGTGGACGGCGGACGACGTCCTGGTGCACGCGCTGCCGCTGTTCCACGTCCACGGTCTGGTCCTCGGGGTGCTGGGGCCGCTGCGCCGGGGCGGCGAGGTGCGGCACCTGGGCGCGTTCTCGGCGGAGGGCGTGGCCCGGGAGCTGGGCGCCGGGGGCGGCACGATGCTGTTCGGCGTGCCGACGATGTACCACCGGCTGGCCGACGCGCTGGACGGGGACGCCGGTCTGACGGCGGCGCTGTCGGCGGCGCGGCTCCTCGTCTCGGGGTCGGCGGCGCTGCCGGTGCACGACCACGAGCGGATCGCGGCGGCGACGGGCCGGACGGTCGTCGAGCGGTACGGGATGACCGAGACGCTGATGAACACCAGCGTGCTGCCGGGCGGCGCCCCGCGTCCCGGGACCGTCGGCGTGCCGCTCGCGGGGGTGGGGCTGCGGCTGGTGGACGAGGACGGCTCGGTGCTGGGGGCGTACGACGGGGAGACGGTCGGCGAGGTGCAGGTGCGCGGCCCGAACCTCTTCTCCGGCTACCTCGGCCGGCCGGAGGCGACGGCGGCGGCCTTCGACGGCGACTGGTTCCGCACCGGCGACATGGCCGTGCGGGAGGCGGACGGCGCGGTGCGGCTGGTGGGCCGCAAGGCGACCGACCTGATCAAGAGCGGCGGCTACAAGATCGGGGCGGGCGAGATCGAGAACGCGCTGCTCGACCATCCGGGGGTGCGCGAGGCGGCCGTCACGGGCGAGCCGGACCCGGATCTGGGCGAGCGGATCGTGGCCTGGGTGGTGGCACGGGACGCGGAGAAGCCGCCGGCGGAGACGGAGCTCGCCGATCACGTGGCGGGGCTCCTCGCGCCGCACAAGCGGCCCCGGGTGGTGCGCTACCTGGACGCCCTCCCCCGCAACGACATGGGCAAGGTCCTGAAGAAGGCGCTTCCCGGGGCCCGTTGAACGACGGAGGCCGGGCCCCCTCCCGGAGGAGGGGGCCCGGCCGTGTGCCGTCGGGTCAGCGCACGCCGACCGCGCGGATCAGCTCCTGGGTGACGGAGCCGCCCCGGTCGTCACGGGCGCCGGCCCGCAGCGAGACGGAGGCCGCGCCGGCCGGGATCCGCAGCTCGCCGGTCCAGCTCGCCCCGCGCGACGCCTTCTTGAGGGCGACCTCGGTCCAGGTCGCGCCCTCGTCGTAGGAGACGTCCAGGGTGCCGGTGGTGAGGGTGCCGGTGCCGGCCGCGCCCTTCACGTACTCGGCGGAGATCCCGACGGGGAGGCGGCCGCCGGCCCGGACGTCGCCGTTCAGGTCGGTGTCGACGTCGAAACCGAGGTTGATCATCGGCAAGTACGTGATCTTGTCGGAGGGCGTCTCGGAGGAGCGGAACGTCCACTCGCTGTGGCCCTTGGTGGCGAGCCGCCAGCGGGCGGGGTCGAGGGCGGTGTCGGTGACGACCTTGTAGGCGGCTTCCTCGGCCGGGGCGTCCCAGGCGTAGGCACCGGAGCTCATCTTGCGGTCGACGCGGACGCCGTCGACGTACACCTCGGTGAACTGGGTCATCGAGTCGTCGCTCCACACGTTGCCGAAGCCGGTGTGGTCGGTGCCCGAGTCGCCCCAGCCGGGGGTGTTGAAGCGCAGGTCGTTGCCGGTGCGCTGCTGGCCCCAGCCGAGTCCGGTGCCCAGCCAGGGGTGCCAGACGGGGCCGAACCAGTCGAGGTCCACCCGGCTGCCGCCCCGGTAGGACGGGGTGCCGCCGCGCTGTTCCAGGGACTCGCCGAGGTCGACGGACTCGTGCCAGCGCTGGCCGGTGCCGGTGGAGACGTACTCGGTGCGCTCGGTCGGGAAGGCGATCCACTCCTTGAAGCCGAAGCCGATCGGGAAGGTGTCGGTGATCGAGTAGCGGAACTCGCCGCCCAGCTCCGCACGCTTGGTCGGCATGCGGAACGTGGAGCGGATCGTGGCCAGTTCGTCCTTGCCGGGGCGGAAGACCAGGTCCTTGCCGATGGCGCCGGGGTGCCCCTCGGAGAGGTCGTAGGTGTACGGGGTGAAGCGGGTGCCGGTCAGTTCGACGCGCTTGCCGCGGGCGGCGCCGGCGGCGAGCCGCCGCGCGTCGGCGGCGTTGACGGTGGCGACGGCGAGGGGCCGGTCCTGGTAGTCGGCGGTGCCGAACCACTTCATCAGCCGGCCCGGACGGTCGTCCGTGACGAACAGGGCCTCGGCGCCGGCGTCCTGGGCGGTCTGGGCGAGCTGCGCCGGGTCGGCGCCCTCGGTGAGCCGCACGAGGACGGCCTTGCCGGTGACGTTCCGGCCCGCGTACTCGGCGGGGGTTCCGGTGCCCGCGTCGACGAGGCCGAGGCGGTGGCCGCCCTCCAGGAGGCCGGCGCCGGCCTGCGGGGTGGCGTCGGAGAGCCGGGTGCCGTCGACGCTCGCCTCCAGCATCGGCTTGCCGAGGCGCCAGACCGTCCGGTACTCGAAGGTGCCGGTGGCGGGCTTGCGGGTGGGCGCGGCGAAGACCGAGTCGTACATCGGCGGGACCTGGACGGCTCCGCCGTAGGAGGCGCCGTTCGCCTCGCGGTCGAACTCCATCAGGAGCTGCCGGGTCTCGGTGCGCTTCTCGACCTCCGCGCGGATCTCGCGCAGCTGCCGTCCGTCGAGGGTGATCTCGCGGTCGCGGTCGAGGGTGACCTCCGGCTCGGTGAGGAAGCCGAGGCCGAGGGAGTCCTGGCCGTGGGAGCCGCGCACGTCGAGGAAGGTGTCGACGGCGTACGTGCCGGGCTTGAGGCGCAGTTCGAGCGTGCCGGACTCGCCGACCGCGGCCGGGAAGGGGTCCACGCCCGCGGTGAGCTGCTGCACGCCGAGGGAAGCGGGGGCGGGGGCGCCGTCACGGTCCTTGACGTGGACGGTGAGGGTGTAGCGCTCCTCCTCCTTCACCAGGCCGAGCGCGGTGTGCGCGACGGGCGCGCCGCCGGCGGTGGCGGTGATCCGGCCGGAGGACTGCCCGACGGGGGCCTTGGAGCCGTCACCGGTGACGGTGGTGCTCGCGGTGCCGTGGGCGGGGACGGTGAGGGCGGTGTCGGCGAGGGTCGCGACGCCGGTGGGCATGCCGTCGACGGCGAGGTTCAACTCGACCGGCTGGTCGGAGGAGTTGGTGTACGCGACCGTCTTGGTGACGGGCTTGTTCTCCGCGTAGGGCCAGGAGGTGAAGCCGAGGTCGGCGGAGCCGGTGGCAGTGATGTTCGCGGCGATGGCGGCGGCGACGTCGACGCGTCCGGTGCCGAGTTCGTACGCGCCGGCGTCGAGCGTCTTCGACGAGGACATGAGGGCGTCCTTGAGGCGGGCGCCGGTCCAGTCGGGGTGCTTCTCGGCGAGCAGCGCGGCGACGCCGGCGACGTGCGGGGTCGCCATCGACGTACCGCTCATGGAGGTGTAGAGGCCGCTGCCGGCGACGAGCTGGGAGCGGGCGGCGAGGATGTCCACGCCGGGCGCCGACACGTCGGGCTTGAGGGCCTGGTCGCCGTGGCGGGGGCCCTGGCTGGTGAAGTAGGCGGCGCGGTCGTCGGAGTCGACGGCGCCGACGGTCAGCGCGGCGTCGGCGGCGCCGGGCGAGCCGATGGAGCCGGGGGCGCCGGAGTTGCCGGCGGCGATGACGAAGAGGGCGCCGGTCTCGGCGGAGAGGGTGTTCACCGCCTGGGCCATCGGGTCGGTGCCGTCGCTGGGTTCGCGGGAGCCGAGGCTCATCGACACGATCTTCGCGTCGATGTCCTTGGCGGCCCACTCCATGCCGGCGATGATCTGCGACTCGGTGCCGGATCCCTGGTCGCTGAGGACCTTGCCGACGGCGAGGGTGGCGCCGGGGGCGACGCCCTTCTCCTTGCCGTCGGAGCCGGCGCCGCTGCCGCCGACGGTGGAGGTGACGTGGGTGCCGTGGCCGCCGCGGTCGGCGACCTCCTGGCCCTCGATGAAGGACTTCGTCTCGGCGATCCGGCCGACGAGGTCGGGGTGCGCGAGGTCGGCGCCGGTGTCGAGGACGGCGACCTTGACGCCCTTGCCGGTGAGCCCGGCCTCCCACGCCTTCGGGGTGCCGATCTGGGCGTTGGACTCGGCCATCGCGGCCTTGACCCGGCCGTCGAGCCAGACCTTGGCGGGGGCGGCCGCGGCCCGTGCGGCGGCGGGGGCGGTGAAGCCGCGCCAGAAGGCGGCGGGGTCGGTGGCGGTGACGGCGGCGCCGCCGACGCTCGGGAGGGCGCGGACGGTCCGGGCGCCGCGCGGGGCGGCGGGGGCGGCGCTCCGGGCCTTCCCGGCTCCGTACGTGACGATGAGGGGCAGTTCGCCGGTGACGCCCTGCTCGACGAGGCCGGTGACGTCGAAGAGGCGCGGGTCGAGCGCGCCGGAGGCCAGGTAGGGGCGGGCCTCGTCGGGGACGACCGTGACCCGGCCGTCGGAGATCCGGCTGCGGACGGCTCCGGTGGCGCCCTTCGCCCGGTCGACGGTGACGGTCAGCCGTCCGCCGCCGAGGTCGGTGAGGGTGACGCGGTCTCCGGTCACCAGGGTGACGGTGCTGCTCGTCGCGGACGCCTTGAAGGTGTCCGGCACGGCGGAGGCGGTGTTCCCGGCGGCGGCGGTCTGCCCGGCCGAGAGCATCACGAGGGAGACGCCCGCGGCGAGCAGGCCGGCCCTCCCTCTGGCGATGGGTGCGGTCATCGTCGTACTCCTCGCGGACCCGGGGTCGGGGGTGTTCCGGGTGCCGCGAGGAGTCTTGGCCGGTGGGGCGGGAGTTGACCCCTGCTACTCCTGGCGGTTATGTGCCGTGGCGGCCAACCGCCAGGAGGCTAAGGGGCGTTCGGGGAGATTGGTCACGGAGTCGGGTCGAGGGCGTCATAGCGGCGGAATCCGCGCCCGTACAGCGCGAGCAGGCCGATGGCGAGGACGCAGGCGATTCCGCCGCCCGTGAGGGCCACTGCCGGGGAGGTCAGGTCGGCGACGGAGCCGGCGAGGAAGTCCCCGAGCCTGGGCCCGCCGGCGACCACCACGATGAAGACGCCCTGGAGTCGGCCGCGCATCTCGTCCGGTGCCGCGACCTGCATCATCGTGTTCCGGAAGATCATCGAGACGGTGTCGGCGTAGCCGGCGAGGGCGAGCAGGAGCAGGCCGAGCCAGAGGTTCCGGGTCAGCCCGAAGACGGCGATCGCGGCGCCCCAGCAGGCCACCGCGATCAGGATCGCCTGGCCGTGGTGGCGGATGCGGCTCTGCCAGCCGGAGAGGACTCCGCCGAGGAGCGCCCCGAAGGCGGGTGCGGCGACCAGGAGTCCGGTGGTCTTCGCGTCGCCGCCGTACCAGAGGACGGCGACGGCGGGGAACAGGGCGCGGGGGTGGGCGAGGATCATCGCGCAGAAGTCCGAGAAGAACGTCATGCGCAGGTTGGGGCGGGTGGCGAGGAACCGCAGCCCGTCGAGGACGGAGGCCCGCTTGCTCCCGGTCCGGTCCGGCAGCATCGACGGCAGCCGCCACATCGCGTACAGGCTCGCGGAGAAGGCCACGGCGTCGACGAGGTACGCGGTCTGGTAGCCGGCGAGGCCGACGATCAGGCCGCCGAGGCTGGGGCCGACGAGGGTGCCGAAGGTCATGACCATCGAGTTGAGCGCGTTGGCGGCGCGCAGCTGCTCGGGGGGCAGGAGCCGGGGGATCATCGACGTGCGGGCGGGCGAGTTGAGCGCGGCGCACACGGCCTGGAGGGCGACGATCCCGTACAGGAACCACACGCGGTGGAAGCCCGCGAAGGCGGCTCCGGCGAGGGCGATCGAGAGGACCGCCGATCCGCAGGCGCTGGCGAGGCCGAGCTTGCGGCGGTCGACGGTGTCGGCGATGGCCCCGCCGTACAGGCCGAACACGACGAGCGGGACGAGCGAGAAGAGGCCGACGAGCCCGACGGAGAACGGCGAGCGGGTGATGTCGTACACCTGGAGGGAGACGGCGAGCGCCGTCATGCCCTGCCCGACCCAGGAGACGGTGCTCCCGAACCAGAGGCGGCGGTAGTGCGCGGACGTCCGCAGCGGGGTGAGGTCGGCGAAGACCCTGCGGCGGTCGTGCTGTTCCTTCTGTTCCTCCGCGGTGGTCACGCGACGTCGTACCGCAGCTCGGGACGCTCCCAGTGGATGTGTCCGGCGGGCGGTACGGCTCCCGTGCGGACGGCCCCGGTGCGCAGGTAGAACTCCTCGGCGGGCGGATGGGCCACGACCCGGACGGTGTCGAGCCCGGCGGCCCTGGCCTGCCCGGTCATGTGTTCCATCAGGAGCCGTCCGATGCCGAGTCCCTGGGCCGCGTCCGCGACGAACGCGAGGTCGAGCTCCGCCTCGTCGACGAGCAGCGCGTAGAACCCGAGGACGAGGCCGGTCCCGTCGGCGGCGACGAAGACGGGGTGGTGCTCGATGTACGCGCCGCCCACCTGGTACCCCTCGACCATGGCGGCGTAGTCCCCGCGGTAGGCGCGCGAGCCCCGGACGAGCCGGGTGAGCCGCTTGGAGTCGTCGGCGGTGGCGCGCCGGATGGTGATGTCGGACATGGGGCGAGTATAGGACCGTACTTGGATGATGATCCTTACAATTGGATGAAGCCCCGCACCGCCCGGCGGCCGGCACCGGCCGCCGCCCCGGATCCGAAGATCGCACAGGGCGCTACGATAGGTCATCATGCAATCGCAATGCGTGACGAACGATGTGCTCCCCGACGTCCTCGACGACGGTGCCGTGCTCCCCGCTCGCACGCCGCTGCCGCTGGGCGCGCACCTCCCCTTCGGCATCGGTCCGCGTGCCCGCCCCGGCATCCGCTTCGCGATGCGGGAGACGGCGGAGCTGCTCGGGATGCCGCTCGCCCGGTTCGCGGTGGAGGCGACCGCGCCGGTGGGCGGGCCCGTGTTCGGCATCGACCGGCGGCCGGCCGGCCCGCCGCCCGCCCTCGTCCGCGAGCGGACGTGACCGCGCCGGCCCCGGCCCCGCACACCCCCGGCCCCGACGCCTCCGGCCCGTACGCCCCCGCTCGACCCCCCTCCGGCGCACCAGGCACCCGAACCCGCTCCCCCGCCGTCCGCCCCGTCCCCCCACCGGGCGCCGAGCGCGTCGACTACGTCGATCCCGGGGACCGGGTGGTGGCGCAGGGGCGGCGGACCGCCGAGGCGCCGGGCGGGCTGCTCCGCCGGTACGCGGCGACCGTCTGCACCGACCGCGCCGGCCGGGTCCTGCTCTACCGGCGGACCGCATCGGCCCGGGCCTACCCCGGCCACTACGACGTGCTGGTCGGCGGGGCGGTGCGGACGGGCGAGGAGTACCGGGCGGCGGCCCTGCGCGAGCTCCGGGAGGAGCTGGGCTGGGCGACGGCACCCGGCCTCACCGAGGCCTACCGGGTCCGCGTCGACGATCCGCACGGCGCCTGCTTCCTGACGGTCCACCGCTGGGTCGCGGACCGCGCGCCCCGGCCCGACCCGCGGGAGATCGCCTGGTGCGGCTTCGTCGCCCCGCCGGCGGTCGCGACCGGCGGCTACACCCCGCTGGTCCCGGCCGGCGCGGACGCCGTACGCCGCCTCTTCCGCCTCTGAACCCGCGCGGACTCCGAACCGTCCCCGCACCCCCGCGCCCCGGACCACCACTCCCCGCGCGGCCTCCGAACCACCACTCCCCCACGTCCCTCGTACGACCCCGAAGAAGGCCCCCATGCCCCTGCTCCCGTCCTGCGCGCTGCCCTTAGCCGGCGCCTCCCTCGCCGTTCCGGGGCCGGTGCCCCGCGCGACGTCGCCGCGGGACCCACTCGACCGCGCGCGGGCGCGCCTCGCGACGCGGCTGCTGTCGGCCGCCGGGCGCGACGGGCTGCTCCGTGCACCGTGCGACAGCCGGCTCCTGGAGTCGGCGCTGGCGTTGCGGCTGCTCACGGTGACGGGGGTGGACGCGGACGCCCAGGAGCGGCTCACCCGCCGGCTGAAGACGGCGCTCGACGAGGGCGCGCCCGATCCGCTGCAGGAGGCGGCGGCCCGTGCGGCGCTCGGCGAGTACGTGGACGGGCCGGCCGCGCTGACCCGGCTGCTCGGCGGCTTCGACCACTTCACGGCCGGCCGCAAGCGGCTGATGTTCCAGACGGTCCTGGCGGAGCTCGGCGCCCATCCGTTCCCCGAGCTCCCCGCCCCCGGCGCGGTCTTCGCGGCACACGGCCAGCAGCGGTGGCTGGTCACGGAGATGGCGGCGCTGAAGGTGCTGTACGCCTACGGCACCGGCGCCCCGCGGCTGGTCGGCGCGGACGACTGGCGGGCGCTCGCGCCGTCCTCGCGGCCCGGCCCGCCGCCGTACGGGAACCATCTCGCCCGGATCCTCGCGCTGCTGGCGCTCCGGCGGCACCCCCGGCACGCGGCGGCCGTCCGGGCGCGGGCGCGGGAGCTGCGCGACGGGCTGCGCGAGGACGGCGGGCTGCCGTTCATCACGGGCATGGACGTGTTCGCGACGGCGACCGGCGGTCTGGCCCTCGCGGGGGCGGGCGCGCCCGCGCACTCGCTGCGGGCGCTGGCCGCGGCCCTGGCGGAGCGCCGGAACCCGGACGGGGGCTGGGGCTTCGACCGGGGGGTCGCCCAGAGCGACGTCGACGACACCGCGTACTGCGTGGAGTTCCTGCGCGCGGTGGCGCCGGGGCGGTTCGGGTCCGAGGTGGCGGCCGGCGCGCGGTACCTGCTCGACCGGCAGGGCGGTGACGGCGGCTTTCCGACGTTCGAGCGAGGGACCGTCTCGGAGGTGGCGATAACGGCCGCGGCGGTGAACGCGCTGGCTCCCGATCCCGCGCACCGGCGGGCGGTGGAGGCGGCGGTCGGGTTCGTGGCGGCGCGGCAGGAGGCCGCCGGGCCGTTCGAGCGCAGCTGGAGCCTGAACGAGAGCAACGCGCTGTTCCGTACGGTCCTCGCCTACGACTCCTTCCGGGCCGCGGCGCCGGGGCATCCGGCCGGGACCGCGGTGGCGCGGGCCCGGGAGCGGGCCGTGGCCCGGCTCGTGGACACCCAGAACGCGGACGGCGGCTGGGGGCACCTGCCGTCCGACCCGAGCGACCCGATCAGCACGGCGTACGCGCTGATCGCGGTGGCGCGGACGCCGGCCTCGCCGCCGGCCCGGGGCGCGGCGGAGCGCGCGGTGCGCCACCTCCTGGAGCGGCAGCGGCCGGACGGCGGTTTCGTCTCGCGTCCCGACCAGGCCGGGCCGCGGCCGCTCGCCTACCACGTGCCGCTGCTCACGGACGTGTGCGTGCTGCTCGGCCTGAACCACGCGCGCGCGTGGTGCGGGGCGCCGGCTGCCCGGTAGGGCTCAGCCGCAGGCGTTCAGGGCGTCCGGGTCGACGGCGTCGAGCCGGACGGCCAGCGCGTCGAGGCGCTCCCGCAGCTCGCGGATCTCGGCGAGGTCCAGGCCGGTGGCGGCGGCGATCCGCCGCGGTACGCCGCGGGCCTTCTCGCGCAGGGCGGTCCCGTCGCCGGTGAGGCGCACGGTGACGGACCGCTCGTCCTGGGCGCTGCGGCGCCGCTCGACGTATCCGGCCGCCTCCAGGCGCTTGAGCAGCGGCGACAGGGTGCCGGAGTCGAGCCGCAGCCGCTCGCCGATGCCCTTGACGGGCAGCTCGCGGTGCTCCCAGAGCACGAGCATGACGAGGTACTGGGGGTAGGTGAGCCCGAGCTCCTTGAGCGCCTCGCGGTAGACGCCGTTGAAGGCGCGGGTCGCCGCGTGCAGCGAGAAGCAGATCTGGTGGTCGAGCCGGAGGAAGTCCTCGTCCGGGACGGTGTCGAGCGTCTCCATGCCTCCAGGATACGCGAGACCTCTCACACGCGATTAAGTTGTGCACAACTTAATAGTGCGCTATCAATGGAGGGCACCACTCCCCAGGACCGGGGCCACGCCCCCAGGACAGGACGGAAGAACCATGGACGCGATCTACACCGCCGTCGCCACCGCCAACGGCCGCGAGGGCCGCGCCGTCAGCTCCGACGGCCACATCGACCTCCCCCTCGCCCACCCGCAGGCCCTCGGCGGCAACGGTCAGGGCACCAACCCCGAGCAGCTCTTCGCCGCCGGGTACGCGGCCTGCTTCGCGAGCGCCATGGGCGTCGTCGCCCGCCAGGAGAGGATCGACATCTCCGAGGCCTCCGTCACCGCCGAGGTCTCCATCGGCAAGGACCCCGCCGACGGCGGCTTCGGCCTCGCGGTCGTCATGCGCGCCGAGTTCCCCGACCACCTCCAGGGCGAGGCCGGCCTCGCGCTCCTGAAGAAGACCCACGCCTTCTGCCCGTACTCGAAGGCCACCCGCGGCAACATCGAGGTCGAGCTCGTCGTCGAGTAACCCGCTCGGCCACGGCGTCGCCGCCTCGACATGACCAAGGAACCCGGCTCACAGGGTGGCGACGCGTCAGGCCCCCGGCATACCCTGGACCGTGGGCGGCGGCGCCCGGACTACCCATGTCCGATCAGGAGTTGGGAACATCGGAGCCGTGACGGGGGGGCTTTTGTTCCATGGCAGCCATGGCGCTCATGCACCGGGGTTCGAGCATGAGCTGGTGGACGAGATGTGTGAGGTGACGGGCCTCGACGCTCCGAACGAGCGCGGCCTGTTCATCAGCATGCTGGCAAGCCGGTTACCCGAACTGGCCAACATCCGGCAGCACGGCCGGACCCGGTCGGACATGCTGGAGATCGTCCAGGCCTGCCTGCGGCAACCGCGCGGCCTGCCCGAACTCGTCGACACCCTGACGGTCTACGCCCCCGGCTCCCCACCCGTGCAGAGGATCCGGCAGCTCGTCACCACCCCGCCCGTCCTCGCCGTCCTCCCCGAAGCGGAGTTACGCGAGGCCCGCACGCTGCTCGCCCGCGTCCCGCACCTCGACGCGCACGGACTGCTGTACGCGGCCGCCGGCGACGTCCCCCTCCCCCGCCACCCCGTCGCCACCCTCGGCGAGGCCTTCGACCTCCTCAGCCGGGTCAACGCCCGCCCCGACGGCCTGCTCCCCCTCATGGTGCTGATCGAGCACGCGGCCGCGGCCCTCGACGGATCCGACCTCGACCGCCCGGTCGCCAACGGCCTGCGCGAGTGGAACAACGCGCAGGCGGAGAAGCTCGACCTCGCGCCCCAGCTCGATTCCGTCCGCACGGACACCTCGGGCGACACCGCGGCACAACCAGCTCCCGCCTGTCTCGTTGTCCAGTTGGACAGACACGGGATGGACCCGGACCGGTATCTGCTCTCCCACTGGCGCCAGATACGTCCGGGTCCCTGGCGGCCACAGCGCGGAGAGGACCAGATCGTGTCCTTGGGCGAGGTCGAGGCCACCGTGGAACGGCTCGTCTTCCAGGCGGAGAAGGACTGGGCCGGCCGGCCCGGCAAACCGGTCCTCGAGTTCATCCTCCCCATGCACCTGCTCAACCGCCCCATGGAATGGCTGCCCCTGGCGTCCGACTCCGCCTTCGCCGCCGCCCTGTGCCTGAGCTATCCGGTCGTGCTGCGCAGCCTGGAACGCATGCGGGCACCCCACTTCCACCGGCGGTGGCACAACCGCTGGCAGCTGATGCTGGACACCACCGAGACCGTCTGCCACTGGGACACGGCGGGCCGCCGCGGCCACGACGCCGTCCAGTGGAACAGCAGGCTCACCGCCGACGAACGGCTCGTGTCGGTCGCCCTCAACGCTCCCCCGCTGCCCGGCCCCGGCGGCAGTCTCGCCTCACTGGAGACCGCCCTGCGCGCGGGAGTGCCGATGGCCGTGTGGGACCGCCGCCCCGGCGCCTCCGGCGACTTCCGCCGGAGGGCCAAGAAGCTGATGAAGGGCAAGGCGATCGAGTTGCCGCAGCGCGTGCAGCAACTACGGAACGAGGCGGCCACCGCCGCGGCCGCCCAACGGGACGTCCACGTGGGCCGCCATCTGGCCGTCCTCTTCGACGACCCCAACCGCATCGTCGACTGGTCCGGATCACCGGGGACCGGCACCGCACAGGTACGCGGCGGACACGACGACGAGGGGGAAACATGAGCGGTGTCCATCATCCGGTCGAGAGCAACCGGAACGGAGGGCACGTCAGCAGCCGCAGCTGGTGGATCTACCGGGGCACCGGACAGCCGCTGACCGACATCCGACTCGGCGACATCCTGCCGCCGCCGCCCGGCTGGCGGGACTTCGACGGCGGCCCGGTGCTCCCGCCCGTCCCCGCCGAGAGCACCGAGACCGACCGCAGGCTCGGCGCCGTGGGCCGCGCCACGCCCCGGCAGGACCCGCACGACATCGACATGATCAACACCGCCCTGCTGCTCCGCAGGCCCCTCCTCGTCACGGGCCGGCCGGGGATCGGGAAGTCCACCCTGGCCTACCTCGTCGCGCGCGAACTGGGCCTCGGCCGCGTCCTGCACTGGGGCATCACCTCCCGCAGCACCCTGCGCTCCGGCCTGTACGAGTACGACGCCATCGGCCGCGCCCAGGCGTCCCTCGGCCGCGGCCGCACCGCCCTCCCCCCGGCCGAGGGGGACGCCGACGGCGCCGGAGTCGACGCGAAGATCGGGGACTTCGTACGGCTCGGCCCCCTGGGCACCGCCCTGCTCCCCTACGAACTGCCGCGCGCCCTCCTCATCGACGAGCTCGACAAGAGCGACATCGACCTGCCCAGCGACCTGCTGCACGTCCTGGAGAACGGCGCGTACGACATCCCCGAACTGGTCCGCGCCCGCCACCAGGAGGGCCGGGCGGAGGTGTTCACCGACGACCCGGACCAGCGGGTCGCGGTGACGGACGGACGCGTCCGCTGCCGGGCCTTCCCGTTCGTCGTCATCACCAGCAACGGCGAGCGGCAGTTCCCGCCCGCCTTCCTCCGCCGCTGCGTCCGGCTGGACGTCTCCCCGCCCCGCGAGGACCAGCTCGCCGCCATGATCGCCGCCCACTTCCGGGACCAGGGCGGACGGCACGACGCCATGATCCGGAAGTTCATGGAGCGCAGCGCGCAGAACGGCGGGCTGGCCACGGACCAGCTGCTCAACGCGGTCTTCCTGCGGACGGCGGGGGTCCGGGAGGACGAGGAGGCATGGAGCGAACTGCTGGACGCGCTCTGGCGTGAGCTCTCGGGATCGCCCTGATGGACGACGACTCCCCCTCGTATCCCGAGGCCTTCGAAGTGGCGGAGGCGCTGTGGCTGCACGCGTACCAGACGCTCGCGGCCCGGCTGCCCCCGTCCACCGAACCACCGCGGCCCCGGCCGGCGACACTGCCCGGCCTCTCCGAGCTGCCCGAATTCCTGCAGGGGCTCCCGGCGACCGGGACCGTGGCGGACACCGCACCCGACGGAACCCCGACCTCCGACAGCACCCCCCGCACGCCGCCGCCCCGCGACGACCTCCGGCGCCCGCCCCCGCGGGACTTCGTGCTCCGGGCACCGTTCCTGACCCTGCCCCCGGGATCGGCCCTCGGGTCCGCGCAGGAGCTCGACGGCCACGTCAGGACCGAACCGCTGCCGGATCTGCACGACGCGCCGGGCATCGCCCGCCGGCTGCGGCCGCTGAAGCAGCTGTCGCCCTCGGCGTACGACATCGAGCTGGACGAGGAGGCCACCGCCGAGCACGCCGCCGAGGACGGCCTGTGGATGCCCTACACCCGGCCCGCCGGCGAGCGCCGCTTCGACCTCGTGCTCGTGGTGGACGACCACGCGACCATGGCGATCTGGGAGCAGACGATCTCCGAGTTCACCAGTCTGGTCGAGCAGTTGGGGGCGTTCCGGGACGTACGGGTCCGCCGGCTCGGCGTGCGCGACACCCCGGACGGCGAGGAGGCCGTGCTGCGCGGCCCCGCCACCGGCCACGGCGCCACCGCGGTCCCCGCCGAGCTGGTGGACCGGACCGGCCGCCGGATCGTCCTCGTCCTCACCGACGCCCTGGGGCCGTCCTGGAAGAGCGGCGTCGCCCTGAAGGCCCTGGAGCTGTGGTCGACCGCCGGGCCGACCGCGGTGGTGCACCTGCTCAACCAGCGGGACTGGCACCGCACCGCCCTCACGCCCTGGCGGGTGCGGCTGCGCGGTCCGCGCGCGGGCGCGTCCAACACCGCGCTGTCCGTGGCCTTCCCGCCGGAGGCGCGGGACCCGTTCGACCCGCCGCCCGACACCTGGACGGTGGCCGTGCCGGTCCTGCAGCTGGAGGCCGACTGGCTGGGCCGGTGGGCCGCGCTCGTGGCCGGTGAGGCGTCCGGCTGGGTCGACGCCTCCGTGCTGCTGCTCGGCGCGCCCGACCGGTCCGGGGCGGACGGCGCCGAACCGCCGGAGGCGGTCCCCGCGCCGTCGGTGCAGGAGCGCATCCGCCGCTTCCGCAGCCACGCCACCCCCACCGCCTTCCGCCTGGCCACCCATCTGGCCGCCGCGATCCTCGAACCGCGCCTGGTGCGGGACGTGCGGCGCACGCTCGTGCCCGAGGCCCAACCGGTACACGTGGCCGAGCTGTTCCTGAGCGGCCTGGTCGAGGAGTGCCCGCCCGACGAACCGCCGGGCTCCGTCCCCGAGGCCCCGCTGGACTTCGTCGACGGGGCGCGCGAGGCGCTGCTGTCCAGTGCGATGCGGGCGGACACCGCGCGCGTCGTGCGCTCGGTGTCCGACTTCTACGGCGACCGGTTCGAGGCGGCCCGCGGGCTGCACGGAGCCCTGCTCGCCCCGGAGCAGGTGCCCGATCCGCCGCTGACCGCGGAGAGCCTGCCGTTCGTCCGCGTCGAGCTGGCCGTCCTCCGCGCCTTGTCCGGGCCGTACCTGCTCCGGGCCCACCGGATCAGCGCCGCCCTCGAAGGGAGTTCGACGGGAGCGTCGGACATACAGAACACACCTGGACTAGTCCACGATATCCGCAGTACCCATGAAAATTCCGACACGGGCGGCTCTTCCATGACCGACACCACTGCCAGTCAGCACCAGCGCGAGGACGGAGGGGCCGTGAACGGCACCGCGGTCCCGTCGATTCCGGCGCCGAGTCCCGACGCACTGCCGGGCACGGCGACCCCGGCGACGGGCACACCGATCCCGGGACCCGTCGCATCGCACCCGGACCGGCCCCGCTCCGCCGTCCCGGCCATCTGGGGCAACATCCCGCCGAACAACCCCAACTTCGTCGGCCGCGAGGACGTCCTCGCGCAGGTGCGCGAGCAGTTGCTGACCGGCGACACCTCGGCGGTGCTGCCGCACACGCTGCACGGCATGGGCGGTGTCGGAAAGTCCCAGATCGCGATCGAGTACGTCTACCGGTACGCCGCCGACTACGACGTCGTCTGGTGGATCCCCTCCGAGCAGCCGACGATGATCCTCACCGCGCTCACCGAACTCGCCCAGCGGATGGGCCTGAACGTGAGCAACGAGGCCAACCGGGCCGTCCCCGCCGTCCGTGAGGCGCTGCGCAGGGGCGACCCGTACACCCGGTGGCTCCTGGTGTTCGACAACGCCGAGAACGTGGAGGCCGTGCGCCCCTACTTCCCGACCGGCGGCACGGGGAAGATCCTCATCACGTCCCGGAACCAGGAGTGGGACCGCGTGGCCAGGACGCTGTCCGTCGACGTCTTCACCCGCGAGGAGAGCAAGGCCCTGCTCCGGCGGCGCGCCCGCGACCTGAGCGACACGGACGCCGACAAGCTCGCCGAGGCCCTGGGCGACCTGCCGCTCGCCATCGAGCAGGCGGCGGCCTGGCAGGCCGTCACCGGCATGGCCGTGCCCGAGTACCTGCGGCTGATCAACGAGAAGATCGCCGAGCTGATGCTCGAACTCGTCCCCTCGCCGGACTACCCCATGTCGGTGGCCGCCGCCTGGGACGTCTCGCTGCGCCAGCTCGAACAGCGCAATCCCGCGGCGCTCCAACTCCTCCAGGTCTGCTCGTTCTTCGCGCCCGAGCCGATCTCCCGCTCGCTGTTCAACAACTCGCGCAGCACCACGATCGCCCCCGAGCTCGACGACGCCCTGCGGCATCCGATCAAGCTCGGCCGGGCCATCCGCGAGATCAACGTCTACGCCCTGGCCCGCATCGAGCACCGGCACGACACCATCCAGCTGCACCGCCTGGTCCAGGCCGTGCTGGTCAACCGCATGTCCCCGCAGCAGCAGGCGGACATGCGGCACGGCGCGCACCTGCTCCTCGCCGACGCCAACCCCAACAGCCCCGGCTCCCGCGAGCTCTGGCCCCGCTACCAGGCGCTGCTGCCGCACGTGGTGGTGTCCCGTGCCGTGGAGTGCGAGTCCCCGTGGGTGCGCGGTCTGGTCCGCGGCATGGTGGAGTTCCTCTACGTGTGGGGCGACCACAAGAGCTCGGCGGCGATGGCCCGCGAGGCCCTGGAGATGTGGACCGAGAAGTTCGGCGCCGAGGACCAGCAGACGCTGGAGATGGCGAAGTGGCTGGCCTTCCTCCTGCGCGTGCTCGGCGAGTACCGGGAAGCCGCCTCGATGATGGAGCGCACCGCCGACATCTACATCCGGACCGCGGGCGAGGAGGACGAGGGCACCCTCGACGCCCTCATCCAGCTCTGCAGCGGTCTGCGGCTGCGGGCCGAGATGGCCCGGGGCCTGGAGATCAACCGCTCGGTGTACGAGCGCTCCCTGCGGACCTTCGGCGAGGACGACCCGGCCACCCTCCGCGCGGCCCACAGCCTCGGCGTCGGCCTGCGCCTGATGGGCCTGTACGGGGAGGCGCGCGCGCTCGACGCCGAGACGGCCCGGCTGCGCGCCCTCAACCTGGGCGAGGACCACCTCGACACCCTGAACACCCGCACCGGCCAGGCCATCGACATCCGCGAGGACGGCGACTACCTGGAGGCCGCCGCCCACCTGGAGGCGGTCTACGAGCGCTACATCGCCGTCTTCGGCGAGGACACCCCCGTCAGCCTCGGCTGCGCCCGGGTCCTCGCGGTGTGCCGCCGCCGTGCGGGCAACCACGAGGGGGCGCTGGCCCTCGGCGAGACGGTGTGGACGAAGTTCATGAACCGCTACGGCCCCGACCACCCGGACGTCGTCGCCTGCGCGGCCAACCTGGTCGTCGAGTTCCGGCAGGACGGGCAGCTGAGGCGCTCCAGGGAGCTCGGCGAGGCCACGATCGAGCGCTACACGGCGAAGCTCGGGGCCACCCATCCGTACACCCTGTCGGCCCGCACCAACCTGGCGATCACCCTGCGCCACCTGGGCGACCTGGAGGCCGCCGGGGAGCACCTGGCGGTGGCGCTGCCGGGTCTGGTCGACTCGCTGGGCGAGGAGCACATCCTCACCCTGACCACGGCCATCGGTTCGGCCAGCCACCACGCCGACGAGGGGCGTCACGCGGAGGCCCTGGAGCTGGACCGGCGGACCCTGGAGATCCTGACCCGGGTCGTCGGCGAGGACCACCCGACCACGCTGGCCTGCGCCACCAACGTCGTCCTCGACCTGCGCGCGCTGAACCGCGACACCGAGGCCACGGAGCTGCACACCGAGACCCTGGCGCGCTTCCGCCGCAAGCTCGGCGAGGGCCACCCGGCGACCGTGGCCTCCGCCAGCGGCCGGCGCGCGGACGTCGACATCGCCCCCGTGCCCTTCTAGGAGGACCGGGACCGGCCCGCCTCCGGGACGGAGACGCACGAGAGCCGGCCGGGTCCTGGGACC
>NZ_JBHJQI010000128.1:0-25803 GCF_042262805.1 Streptomyces sp. NPDC056361 | reverse complement strand
GGGGCGCCCCCCGGCCGGGGGCGCCCCTCTTCACGTACAGGCGCCGTTCTGCGCGCCCGTGAGCCGGGCCGGGCGTCTACGCGCCGGGCCGGGCAGGGCCGTGTCGGGCACTGCCGTGTCGGGCAGGGCAGGGCAGTGCCGGCCCGGCGAGGGCGGTCTACGGCTCGAACTTGTAGCCGAGGCCGCGGACCGTCACCAGGTAGCGCGGGGCGCCGGGGTCGGGTTCGATCTTCGCGCGGAGGCGCTTGACGTGGACGTCGAGGGTCTTGGTGTCGCCGACGTAGTCGGCGCCCCAGACCCGGTCGATGAGCTGCATGCGGGTCAGGACGCGGCCCGCGTTGCGCAGCAGCATCTCCAGGAGGTCGAACTCCTTCAGCGGCAGGTCGACCTTGCCGCCGGAGACCGTCACCACGTGGCGGTCGACGTCCATGCGGACCGGGCCGGCCTCCAGGGCCGCCGGGGTGACCTCCTCCGGCTCGCCGCGGCGGCGGAGCACCGCGCGGATGCGGGCGACCAGCTCGCGAGAGGAGAAGGGCTTCGTCACGTAGTCGTCGGCTCCTATCTCCAGCCCGACGACCTTGTCGATCTCGCTGTCCTTGGCGGTCACCATGATGACCGGGACGTTCGAGCGGCCGCGCAGCTGGCGGCACACCTCGGTACCGGGAAGGCCCGGAAGCATCAGGTCGAGGAGGACGAGGTCGGCTCCGTTGCGCTCGAACTCGTCGAGACCGTCGGGCCCGGTCGCCGCGACGGCGACCTCGAAGCCTTCCTTGCGGAGCATGTACGACAGGGCGTCGCTGAAGGATTCCTCATCCTCGACGACAAGCACTCGGGTCACGGAAGGACCTCCGGGGCGGGGAGCGGTTCGGTCATGAGATCAGGGGTGGGGGAGGAGACGGACCGGCGGTCCCGTGCGGAGCCCGCCTCGGGCAGCCGCAGGGTGAAGGTGGAGCCCTGACCCTCGGTGCTCCAGACGGTGACCTCCCCGCCGTGCGAGGCGGCCACGTGCTTCACGATGGCCAAGCCGAGGCCCGTGCCGCCGGTGGCGCGGGAGCGGGCCGGGTCGACGCGGTAGAAGCGCTCGAAGACGCGCTCCTTGTCCTTGTCGGGGATGCCGATGCCCTGGTCGGTGACGGCTATCTCGATCAGGTCGCCGCCGGGCGCGGCGATCTTGCGGGCCGCGATGCCGACGCGGGTGTGGGCCGGTGAGTAGTTGACGGCGTTCTCGACGAGGTTGCCGAGAGCGGCGGCGAGCTGGCCGCGGCTGCCCCAGACCCGCAGGTCGGCGGTGCCCCCGGACGCCATGGTGATCTGCTTGGTGGTGGCCGTGTGCCGGGAGCGGTCGATCGCCTCCGCGACGAGCTCGTCCACGGACACCGGCTCGGAGTCCTCCAGCGGGTCGTCGTTCTGCACGCGGGAGAGGTCGATGAGCTCCTGTACGAGGTTGGTGAGGCGGGTCGCCTCGATCTGCATGCGGCCGGCGAAGCGGGTGACCGCCTCGGGGTCGTCCGAGGCGTCCATGACGGCCTCGGAGAGCAGCGAGAGCGCGCCCGTCGGCGTCTTGAGCTCATGGCTGACGTTGGCCACGAAGTCGCGCCGCACCGCTTCGATGCGGCGGGCCTCCGTGAGGTCCTCGACCAGGAGCAGCACGAGCCGCGAGCCCAGCGGGGCGACCCGGGCGGAGACGGCGAGGGCCTCGCCGCGTCCGGTGCCGCGCCGGGCCAGGTCCAGTTCGACCTGCCGTATCTCGCCGTCGCGGCGGGTGTCGCGGGCCATGTTGAGCATGGGCTCGACGGCCAGCTTCCCGCCCCGGACCAGGCCCAGCGCGTACGCCGCCGAGCTCGCCTTCACCACGGAGTCGCTCTCGTCGAGGACGACCGCGGAGGAGCGCAGCACGGACAGCACGGTGTCGACGCCGGGCGGGAGCACGGCGTCGGTGTGCAGGGAGGTACGGGTGGGGCGTGCGTGGTCGCGTTCGCTCCAGCGGAACGCCAACATGGCGATCACGCCGGTACACACTCCGGCGATCGCTGCCAATGCGGCGACCGCCGCGTTCACGTCCATGCCCACAAGGTTATGCGGGGCGACGGACACTCTCCCAGCCGTCCGAGTGGCTGCTCGAACAGTCGTCGCCCAGAGTTCACCGAGGAGACGGGGTCGGTTCATTTGCCCGGCGGCGGCGGTGGCGCGTGTCGCCCAGAGTTCACCTGGGGGAAAGTGCCGGTTCACGTCAGGTGTCGGAACCGGACGCGTAGGGGGCCGAACGTGGCAACGTGGGGGTCCTTAGCCCCACCCGGACCCCGGAGCATTGCGTAGAGAGGGACATCCATGCGGGACGCGTACCACGAGGAACTCGACTCGATCGGCGAGAGCCTGGTCGAGATGGCCCGGCTCGTCGGGTCGGCGATCGGGCGCGCCACGACGGCGATGCTCGACGCGGATCTGAAGCTCGCGGAGAGCGTGATCGCGGCGGACCAGAAGGTCGACGACCTCCAGCACGACCTGGAGGCGCGGGCGATAGCGCTGCTCGCCCGCCAGCAGCCGGTGGCGACGGATCTGCGCATCGTGGTGACCTCGCTGCGGATGAGCGCCGACCTGGAGCGCTCCGGCGACCTGGCCCAGCACGTGGCCAAGCTGGCCCGGCTGCGGTTCCCGGACACGGCGGTCCCGCGGGACCTCCACGCCACGATCCTCGAGATGGGGCAGCTGGCGCAGCGCCTGATGGCGAAGGCCGCCGAGGTCATCATCACGAAGGACGTCGACCTGGCGCTCCAGCTGGAGCAGGACGACGACGAGATGGACCTGCTGCACCGCACGCTCTTCCAGCACCTCATGGACGACCGCTGGAAGCACGGCATCGAGACCGCCGTCGACGTGACGCTGCTCGGCCGCTACTACGAGCGGTTCGCCGACCACGCGGTGTCCGTCGCGAAGCGCGTCGTCTACCTCGTGACGGGCGAGCACGCCGACGAGCTCCAGGCCGCGGACGCCCCGGTCGAGGGCGCGTAACCACACGGCGGACGTGCGGCGGGGGCGTGTACGTGGCCGGGGGGCGCGTACACGGTCGGGGGGGGGCCGGGCGCGGTCGGGGGGCGCGTACACGGTCGGGGGGCGGGCGCGGGGCGGGTGAGGGCGCATCGGCGCGCGGGCGCCGATGCGCCGTTGATGCGCCCGCGCGAGTGGGCATGCAATGGGGGGAGGCGACGCACGCCTCGAATAGGGAGGGACCCTCATGGCCGAATCCCCGATGTCCCCGATGACGACCGAGTCCGGCGCGGAGGCGCCGCGCGAGGCGGTGTTCCTGCCGGTGCTCGGCGCCTGCGGCTGCGGCTCGGGCTGCGGCTGCGGCTGCCAGTCGGGCTCGCCCTGCCAGTGCGGCGGCTGCTCGGGCTGACCGCGTGAGGGGTGGGGTGCGGCCGCGGCCGCGCCCCACCCCTCCGCTCACCCGATGTCGAGCACGCCGACCGTCTGACCGCCGCTGACCTCGCCGGTCGTACGGAAGCCCAGCCGGCGGTAGAACGCGCCGGGTCCGTCCTCGCCCGGCTCCCAGGTCACGTACAGCCGCCGCTCACCGCGCCGCAGCAACTCGTCGCGCACGGCCTCGACGGCGAACCGCCCGTACCCCTTGCCCTGTCCCCCGGCGCCGATGTTCAGGCGCCAGAGGCCGCTGCGGCGGTCGGCCGGGTCCTTCTTCTCGTCCCACTGGATGTCGAGGAAGGCCATCACGAAGCCGACGAGCTCCTCCCCGTCGAACACCAGCCGCGGCCACGCCGTCTCCCCGAAGGCGTACGCCTCCGCGAGCGAGCGCTCGACGGGCGCCACGTTGCGCTCCTGGTGCGGGTGGACGCGCAGGGCGAGGGCGGCGTCGACGTTGGCGGGGGTGACCGGCTCCAGGCGCAGGGACGTACTCGTATTCATGCGTCGGACGGTAACGATTCACCGCTCTCTCCGCCCTCGATTATCGGACCGCGCCAGGATGGGCCCATGACCGTCCCTCCGCGCCGCGTACTCCTGGCCGCCGCCGTGCTCCCCGCCCTGGGTGCCCTCGCCGGCTGCACCGTGCCGGTCTCGGGGGTCACCGGCGTCGCGGTGACGGCGGACGGGGAGCCGCTCGGCGTGATCCGGATGTGCCACGACCGGATCGAAGGGGCGCTCCTCTACCCCGACGACGGTGACGCCACCGGCACCCCGGACGCCACGGGCGTCTGGAACCACGACACCCCGGTCACCGACTTCACCAGCTGGTCCCTGGGCTCCCCCGCCGACGGCTGGACGGCGGAGAAGCCACTCGGCAGCCTCGTCCCCGGACAGCTGTACGGCCTCTACGGCTGGACCGAGGACAACTCCTGGTCCACGGGCTCGGTCCACTTCACGACGGCCGACCTGGCGAAGCTCGTACCCGGTCAGGTGCGGTACGAGCGGGGCGACGAAGTCAGGACGGTCTCCCTGGACGACTTCCGCGCGGAGGCGTGCGAGGGCTTCTGATCCGAGAGGGGACGCCCCTTGAGGCCAGGGGCGGGAGGCGGGGAGGCGTACCCGCCGAACCCCCTCCCCCTACCCCTACGGGCTGACGAACACCACCGAGCGGAGCTTCAGGCGGTCGGTGGCCGGGCGGCCGTGGGGGCGGAGGGTCCACGAGTCGCCCGTGCAGTCGGGCTCGGTGAAGACGACGGCGAACGCGTCGGTGTCGTTGTGCGGCGCGAACGCGGGCTCCGAGGAACCCGGGTCCGCGGCCTCGGGGATGGTGATGCACACGGCGCCGGCCGGGTCGTGCAGGGTGACCCGCTGCGGGTCGCCGCTGATGCCGACGAACCCGTAACCGAAGTCGCCCGTGGCGGCGTTCGCGGGCGTGGCCAGGGTGGCGGTGAGGACGAGCGCGCCGCAGACGGCGGCGGCGGAGTGGCGGAGACGCACGAAGGTTCTCGTTTCGGTGGGAACGACCAAGGTCACTCCACCCCTAACCCCTCCCCCCGCCCCACAAGCGGCGCACCGCAGCCGGAAGGTTTCGCCCTCACCCGTCCGGCCCGATCGGCACGGCGCCCCTACGGCGTGAAGACCTGCTCAAGGCGGTGGATCGCCCCGTCGTCCCCGGTCTGGTAGCGGAACACGAGCCCCGAGTCGGGATGCGCGGCGACCCAGTCGATGAGCTCCTGGACCCCGATCCGCTGGTTCTCGGTGCTGGTGACGATCGGGTTGGTGACCGTGACGTACGCGGCCTGGTCGAGGGCCCAGCGGCTCTCCTCACCGCTCACCACGAACGGCCCGCCGTCGGTGTCCACGCCCCCGCACCCCCACGCCCCGTGCTGGAGAACGAGGTTGACCTTCCCGGTGCTCCCGTCGAGCTCCTCGATCCGGTACAGCGCGAACTCGTCCGGGTCGTAGTCCTCCGGGACCGGCGGCGCGGTGACGCAGTCGGCGGCAGGCGCCCCGGTCGTCGGCTTCGGCTTGGGCTTGGGCGCCGCGGGCTTCGGCTTGGGCGCCGCGGGCTTCGTCGCGGGCACCTTGACGGGCGTCTTCACCGCCGGCGTCGCCGCCCCCGTCTCCGCGGGCGCCTCACTCGTCCCTTCCGGCTCCGGCGCGACGGCCGTCGCACTCGCCCCCGGCGCGGCGCCCTCCGCCGCACCCCCGTCCCCCTGACACCCGGTGAGCACGACGGCCAGCACGACAGCCGCCACCGCGACGAACACAGGTCTGAGTCGGTCGACGTCCACGGTTGAGTCCCCCTCTGCCCCGGCGCCCGCCCCACGGCCACGCCCCTGCCCGGAACGTAGCAACGCCCCGCCCCCCACCACACCCCCGAACCCCCCGATGTCACCGACCTGGTACACCCCCAGAACACCCACCGCACAACGCAGAACCCCCCACCCGCCGGGAAACGGCGAGCAGGGGGCTGCGTGGACGGGATGCGCCGGGGCTACTACTTCTTGCCCTGGTTCTTGACGGCCTCGATGGCGGCCGCGGCGGCGTCCGGGTCGAGGTAGGTGCCGCCGGGGTTGAGGGGCTTGAAGTTCTCGTCGAGCTCGTAGGAGAGGGGGATGCCGGTGGGGATGTTGAGGCCGGCGATGTCGGCGTCGGAGATGCCGTCGAGGTGCTTGACGAGGGCGCGGAGGCTGTTGCCGTGGGCGGCGACGAGGACCGTGCGGCCGGCGAGGAGGTCCGGGACGATGTTGTCGTACCAGTAGGGGAGCATGCGCTCGACGACGTCCTTGAGGCACTCGGTCTGCGGGCGCAGCTCCGGCGGGATCGTCGCGTAGCGGTCGTCGTGGGCCTGCGAGTACTCGCTGTCGTCGGAGAGCGCCGGCGGCGGGGTGTCGTAGGAGCGGCGCCACAGCATGAACTGCTCCTCGCCGAACTCGGCGAGGGTCTGGGCCTTGTCCTTGCCCTGGAGGGCGCCGTAGTGGCGCTCGTTCAGGCGCCAGGAGCGGTTGACCGGGATCCAGTGGCGGTCGGCCGACTCGAGGGCGAGCTGCGCGGTGCGGATGGCGCGCTTCTGGAGGGAGGTGTGCAGCACGTCGGGGAGCAGGCCGGCGTCCTTGAGCAGCTCGCCGCCGCGCGTCGCCTCCTTCTCACCCTTCGCGGTGAGGTTCACGTCCACCCATCCGGTGAACAGATTCTTCTCGTTCCACTCGCTCTCGCCGTGGCGGAGGAGGATCAGCTTGTACGGTGCGTCGGCCATGCGTACGAGCCTAATCGACCGCTGACGATTGACGCGCGTCGTCAATCCGTTGGCGTCCGGCGTATGAGATGCGTAAGTTACGAGAGCCGGATGCAGGGCTTACGCACAGCAGGGGACCGCCACACATGACCATCGATTCGCTCAGACGATCAGCCCGTACGACGGTCTCCGGCTTCCCGCAGGGCTTCTGGTGGCTCTGGCTGTCGACCTTGGTCAACCGGACCGGGGCCTTCGTCCTGACGTTCCTCTCCCTCTATCTGACGGTCGAGCTCGGGCACTCCGCGTGGTTCGCCGGTCTCGTCGTCGCGCTCCACGGCCTCGGCGGCGTCGCCGGTTCGCCGCTCGGCGGCGTGCTCACCGACCGGTGGGGCCGGCGCCCCACCATGATCACGATGCACCTGGCGGCCGCCGCCTGCGCCGCCGCGCTCGCCGTCGTCACCAGCGCCTGGGGCATCGCCGCCGTCGTCCTCCTCATGGGCGTGGCGATGCAGGCCGTGCGGCCGTCCATCAACGCGACCATCGCGGACATGGTCCCCGCCCACGACGTGCGCCGGGCGTACGCCCTCAACTACTGGGCCCTCAACCTCGGCTTCGCCATCGCCGCCATCGGCGGCGGCGCGGCGGCGTTCCTCGGCTACCGCACCCTCTTCGTCGTCGACGCCGTCGCCACCACGCTGTGCGCCGTCATCGTCTTCCTGCGGCTGCCGGAGACCCGCCCCGAGGCCGCGGCCGACGCGAAGGGCGAGCCGGTCGCGGAGGAGAAGGTCGGCATGCTGACCGTGCTGCGCGACGCGCCGTTCCGCACGCTGGTCCTCCTCAACCTCTTCGTCTGCCTCGTCTTCACCGCCCCCTGGATCGGTCTGCCCCTGACGATGGCCGGCGAGGGCCTGGCCCCCTCCGCGTACGGCGTCGTCATCGCCGTCAACGGCATCGTGATCGTCGCCTTCCAGCTGCTGGTCAACAAGCTGACCGACAAGCGCTCCCCGGTGGCGCTGCTGACGCTGTCGGCGCTCCTCTTCGCCCTGGGCACGGGCGCCACGGCGCTCGCCGGCTCCTCCGTCGCCTTCGCCGCGACGGTGGTCGTGTGGACGGTCGGCGAGATGATCCACGTCCCGACGAACGCCGCCGCCACCGCCCGCCTCGCCCCGGAGCACGCCCGGGGCCGCTACCAGGGCGTGATGGGCATGTCCTGGGCCGTCGCCGGTTTCGTCGCCCCCATCGGCGCCGGCGCGATCGTCGACGGCCCCGGCCCCGACGTGCTGTGGGCCGCGACGGCCGCGATCGGCGTCGTCGCCGCCGCCGGCTACTTCACCCGGCTGCGGAAGGCCCTCGCCGAAGAGCCGGCCCCCGTGTCCGAGGGCGTGGCGGTCACCGGGGCCGTCGAGATCGTCGAGGCCGGAGCGGGGCAGGCCGTCGAGACCGCGGCGGCCGCCGGGGACGCCACGGACCGGGACGCCGGGCGGTCGTCCTCCGTCAGCGCCTGAGGGACCGCCGCGCAGGGTGCGGGAGGAGGCGGCGACGAGCCCGAAGCCGTTGCCGACGTGCCGGACGACCACGTCCTCGGCCCGGCAGTCGTACGCGCACGGGAGGACGACGCCGCCGTGGCCGATCCGGAGGTAGTCGTCGATCCGGTACGTGCCCGGGGCGGCAGGACGGATCGATTGCCGGTCGGTTGATCGTCGTCCGCCGGTCGGTTGCCGACCTGAGGTCGGTCAGTTGCCGGACTTCGCGACCAGGTTCTTGAACGCGTCGAGGTTGCGGGTCGACTCGCCGCGCGAGACCCGCCAGGCGTACTCGCGCCGGATCGCCGACGCGAAGCCCAGCTCCAGGAGGGTGTTGAAGTCGCCGTCCGCCGCCTCCAGGACGGAGCCCAGGAGCCGGTCCAGCTCGTCGGGCGTGACCGCGGCGAGCGGGAGCTTGCCGGCGAGGTACACGTCGCCGAGGCCGTCGACCGCGTAACTCACCCCGTACAGCTTGAGGTTGCGCTCCAGGAGCCAGCGGTGCACGCCGGCCTCGTTCTCGTCGGGGTGACGGATGACGAAGGCGTTGAGGGAGAGCGAGTGGCGGCCGGCGCGCAACGACAGCGTGGTGAACAGCTTGCGCGTGCCCGGGAGTTTGACGACGTACGAGCCGGGTTCGGGGGACTCCCACTCCAGCTCCGCGTCGTCGAAGGCGGACTCGATGATCCGCCGTACGTCCCCGGCCGGGTCCTCGACCCGGCCCTCGACCTCGTCCTCAGCCATGGTGGGAGCGTACGCGACGGCGGTTCTCGCGCAGCCGGTGGTCGTGCATGGCGGCCGTGTAGACGTCCGCCGTGCCCGAGGCCGCCGTGTCCCAGCCGAAGGACCCGGCGTGCAGGGCCGCCGCCGCGCCCATCCGGGCCGACAGGTCCGGGTCGGCCGCGAACCGGGCGAGCGCGCCGGCGTAGTCCGCCGGGTCGTGGCCCTGGACGAGGAAACCGGTCACGTCGTCCCGCACGGCGACGGGCAGACCGCCGACCGCCGCCGCGACGACGGGGGTGCCGGCCGCCTGCGCCTCGATCGCGACGAGACCGAAGGACTCGCTGTACGAGGGCATGACGAGGACGCTGGCCGCGCGGAACCAGTCCGCCAGCCGGTCCTGGCCCACCGGCGGGTGGAAGCGCACGACGTCCGCGATGCCGAGCCGGGCGGCCAGCTTCTGCAGCTGCTCGGGCTTGGCGAGGCCGCTGCCGCTGGGGCCGCCGACCACCGGGACGACCATGCGGGAGCGCAGCGAGGGGTCCCGTTCCAGGAGCAGCGCGGCGGCGCGCAGCAGGATGTCCGGGGCCTTCAGCGGCTGTATCCGGCCGGCGAAGACCGGGATGAACGCGTCCTGCGGGAGCCCGAGCCGGGCGCGCGCGGCGGCGCGGCCGTCGGCGGGGCGGAAGTGGTCGAGGTTCACGCCCGGGTGGACGACCGCGATCTTTCCGGGGTCGGCGTCGTAGAAGCGGGCGAGCTCGTCGGCCTCCTCGGCCGTGTTGGCGATCAGCCGGTCGGCGGCGGAGACGATCTGGGTCTCGCCGATGACCCGGGCGGCGGGCTCGGGCGTGTCGCCCTCGGCGAGCGCCGCGTTCTTGACCTTCGCCATGGTGTGCATGGCGTGGACGAGCGGGACGCCCCAACGCTCGGCGGCGAGCCAGCCGACGTGGCCGGAGAGCCAGTAGTGGGAGTGGACGAGGTCGTAGTGGCCGGGGCGGTGGCCCGCCCACGCCTGCATGACGCCGTGCGTGAAGGCGCAGAGCTGGGCCGGCAGCTCCTCCTTGGCCAGACCCTCGTACGGGCCGGCGTCCACGTGCCGTACGAGCACGCCGGGGGTCAGCTCGACGACCGGCGGCAGCCCGCCGGTGGTGGCCCGGGTGAAGATCTCCACCTCGATGTCGATGGCGGCGAGGCGCCTGGCCAGCTCGACGATGTAGACGTTCATGCCGCCGGCGTCGCCGGTGCCCGGCTGGTGCAGCGGCGAGGTGTGCACGCTGAGCATGGCCACCCGCCGTGGGACGCGGTTCCGGCCGGGGAGCCGGAGCCTGGGCGGCGCCGGGTGCCGGTGCCGGGTGCCGGCGAACCGGGACACGTACTGGCTCACGTCGGCGGTCCTTCCGCTCGGGGGCTGAGCTGGCGGGCTGAGCTGGGGTGGAGCTGGCTGAGCTGGGTGGAACTGGCTGAGCTGGGGTGGAGCTGGCTGAGCTGGGGCGAACGGCGCGTCGAGCCCGTCTCGGGCACGACTCGAGGAGGGCGTGCTACGTCCTCCAGCCGCCACAACACCGGAATGGCCCCTTTCATTTCCGACGGCGGGCGCGCTTTGCCAATTCGTTGCCGTGCCGGGGGGCGCCGAGCCCCTCCCGCCGCTCCTCCCCCCACCCCGTACGCTCATGGCATGGCCCCGCGCACCACCCGCCCCGTCGGCACACCGACCCGCGGGACCACCAATCCCAACCGGCTGCGCCGCATGGACCGCTGGATCGCCGCCGTCCACGGCCCGGCGCTTCGCCGCTCCGCCGAACCGCCGCTCGCCGTCGACCTCGGTTACGGGGCCGCCCCCTGGACCGCCGTCGAGCTCCTGGCCCGGCTGCGGACCGCCGAGCCCCGCACCCGGCTGTACGGGATCGAGATCGAACCGGCCCGGGTCGAGGCCGCGAAGCCGTACGAGCACGAGGGCCTCTCCTTCGTGCACGGCGGCTTCGAGGTGCCCGTGCCCGGCCGGGTCGCCCTGATCCGGGCGGCGAACGTGCTGCGCCAGTACGACGAGGAGCAGGTCGCGGCCGTGTGGGCGCGGCTCCGCGGGCGGCTCGCGCCCGGCGGCCTGCTGGTCGAGGGCACCTGCGACGAGATCGGGCGCCGGCACGTGTGGGTGGCGCTCGACGCGGACGGGCCCCGCACGGTGACCTTCGCGACCCGGCTCGGCTCGCTCGAACGCCCCTCGGACCTGGCGGAGCGGCTGCCGAAGGCACTGATCCACCGCAACGTGCCGGGCGAGCCGGTGCACGCCTTCCTGCGGGACTTCGACCGCGCGTGGGCCGCGGCCGCCCCGTACGCCTCCCTGGGCGCGCGGCAGCGGTGGATCCGCTCCGTCCGCGACCTGGCCGCCGACTGGCCGCTGGCGGACGGGCCGCGGCGGTGGCGACAGGGCGAGGTCACGGTGCGGTGGGAGGCGCTGGCGCCACGCGGGTGAGGGAAAGCCGGGGCCGGGGACGGGGACGGGGTGCCGGCGGCGGAAGGGCAGTGCCCTGGGCCGGGGACGGGGTGCCGGCGGCGGAAGGGCAGTGCCCTGGGCCGGGGACGGGGTGCCGGCGGCGGAAGGACAGTGCCTTGGGCAGGTGACGGAAAGCCCGTGTCGAACGGCCGATGCCGCGCGTCAGCCGTCGTTCTTCCCAACTCCCGCCGAATTTCCGGTACGTAGGGAACGCCCCGGGCGCATCGCCCGTCACCCCTGGGGGGAGCAGGCCCGACAGGCCCCTGTTTCCCCTGTTGCTTTCCGGTTTCGCATGGCACTATCGCCAAGGTCACCGACAAGTTACTGACGGTAAATCAGATTTGTTCACTCGAGGGGGAGCTCGTGAACCGACGCCGCCACGCCACTGCCGCGATCACCATGATCTGCGCCCTGACCGTGCTGGCCTCGCCCGCGCTCACCCTCCAGGCGTCCGCCTCGCCGCTCCCGCCTCCGCCGCCGAAGAAGAGCCTGGAGGAGGTGCGCAAGGAGATAGACGGCCTGTACCGGCAGGCCGCCGTCGCCACCGACGCGTACAACCTGGCCGAGGAGAAGACCAAGGAGCAGTCCGCCGAGATCGTCCAGGTCGCCCGGCTGATCGTGGCCGGCCGCGCGCGGATCGAGGCCCTCAAGGCCAGGGCGGGCGCCGCCGCCCGCGCCCAGTACCGCAACGGCGGGCTCCCGGACGGCGCGCAGCTCGTCCTCACCGACGACCCGCAGCTCTTCCTCGACACGGCGGGCCGGCTCAAGGCCGGGGCGAAGGCCACCACGGACCTCCTCGGCGAAATGAACCGCGCCCAGGCCCAGTTGGACGTCTACGCCAAGGACGCCGGCGAGAACTGGACCAAGCTGGAGGCCAACCGCGTCCGGCAGGCCAAGGCGAAGAAGGAGATCACCGACAAGATCGCCGCGGCGAAGAAGCTGGAGTCCGAGCTCGCCGCCGAGGAGCGGGAGCGGCTGCGGCGTCTGGAGGAACAGGCGCAGTACCGCGCCCAGACGACCTGGCTCGGCACCGGCGTCCTCGCCGGTCTGAAGGGCGACACGACGGCCGAGGCCAAGAAGGCCATCGCGTTCGCGACGGCCCAGATCGGCAAGCCGTACGAATGGGGCGCCGAGGGGCCGGGCACGTTCGACTGCTCCGGGCTGACCCAGAGCGCCTGGGGCGCGGCCGGCCTCGGCATCCCCCGCACCTCGCAGGAGCAGTGGCGGCTCCTCCCCCGCGTGGACATCAAGGACATGCGACCGGGCGACCTGATCGTCTACTTCAAGGACGCCAGCCACATCGGCATGTACGTCGGGAACGGCGCGATCGTGCACGCGCCCCGCCCCGGCCGGAACGTGACCCTCGCGGGCGCGGGCTCGATGGAGATCCTGGGCGTCGTCCGCCCGGTGTGACGGGAGCGTGCCCCGCGAGGGGAGCTCTCCGGCCGGCGGAACGGGATGTGACCGGGCCCACCGCGGAGGTCCGGGCCCGCGGCGCCGGTGGGGCGTGACGTTTCTCATTGCACCGGGGGCCTCCGGCGCGGCCCGCGGGGGCAAGTACCTCCCCTTCCGCGGCATATGCCAAGGGCGCCGCGGGTGACCGCTCCTCGATCACCATTCCGCTGCGCACCGCCCTAGCGCTAGGGTCCGGGACGGGCGGGACGCCACCCGGCGCCCTGATCACCCTCGGGGGGAGGGAAGGAAAACCGGACCGATGCCCGTATCGCTACCGCGTCAGAGAATCGTCTCTGCAGCTGCGGGACCCGGCGAGGCCACCCCTATGGACGCCACCGCTATGACAGGCACAGCCACCGTCACCGGCACCGATCGCACTGATCGCACCGATCTCACCCTCCTGGTCGTCGAGGACGACCCGGCGGGTGCTCTCGCCGTACCCGAACTGCTCGACGCGGCCGACGCCGCAGGCACCCGGGTCCGCATCCGTACCGCCCGCAACCTCACCGAGGCCGAGCGGCTCCTCACCGACGACGTCCACTGCGTCCTCGTCGACCTCTCCCTGCCCGGCCCCAGGGCCGCCGCGGGCGACGACCCGCTCGCACCCCTGCGGCACATCCTGCGCCTCGCCCCGCGCCACGCCGTCCTCGCCCTCGCCGCCTCGGCGGACGCCGAGCTCGCGGCCGAGGCCGTACGGGTCGGGGCCCAGGACCACCTCTTCCGCGAGGAGCTCGACGGGCGGCTGCTCAGCCGGGCCATCCGGTACGCGGTCGAACGCAAGCGCGCCGACGCCGTCCAGGTGAAGCTGGCCGAGTCCCGCCTCCGCGCCCAGGAGAACGCCCGGCTGGAGCGCGGACTGCTCCCCACGCCGCTCCTGGAGGGCTCCGACCTGCGGTTCGCGGCCCACTACCGCCCCGGTCGCTCCCGCGCGCTGCTCGGCGGCGACTTCTACGACGTCGTGCGCACGCCCGACGGCACCGTCCATGCCATGATCGGCGACGTCTGCGGGCACGGCCCCGACGAGGCCGCGCTCGGCGTCGAGCTGCGGATCGCGTGGCGGGCCCTCACCTTCGCGGGCCTGTGCGGCGACGAACTGCTCTCGACCATGCAGCAGGTCCTCGAACACGAGCGGGAGAGCGAGGAGATCTTCGCGACGCTCTGCACCGTCGACATCGCGCCCGACGGACGCCGGGCGGGCCTCTGCCTGGCCGGCCACCCCTCCCCCCTGATCGCCCGGCAGGACCGGGCCGCCCGGCTCCTCCCGTACGAGGACGGCGGCCCCGCGCTCGGCCTGCTGCCGCGCGCCCGCTGGCCCCGCCGCCAGGTGGAGCTCGGCGGGGCGTGGAGCCTCCTCATGTACACGGACGGCCTCATCGAGGGCCGCTCGGACGGCCCCGGCTCGCCCCGGCTCGGCCAGGACGGCATGGTCACGATGATCAACCGCCAGCTCACCTCGGGCCTGCGCGGCGAGGAGCTCCTTGAGGCGGCCGTCACGGAGGTCAGGTCGCTGAACGGCGGCGAGCTCACCGACGACGTCGCGGTCCTGGCCCTGGAAAGGAACAGGGCCCGGGGGTAACCCCCCAGGCCCTGTCCGTACGTCGTCTCGCGGGGCCGTGGAACGGTCGGTCCCCGCGCCGGCGGTCCGCTAGCGGCCGCCGTTGTAGGGGCCGTACGGCCCGTCGCTGCTGGAGCCGCCGCCCCGGCGGCCCCGGCCGCCGCCGGACACCTGCGCGAGCGCGGGGCGCACGTCCACCATGAACACGATGGCGGCGATGAGCCCGGCGATCTGCAGGAACAGCATCGGCAGGAGCAGGTTCAGGGCGAGGTTGATGCCCAGGATGATCAACCAGAACTTCTTCGTCTGCTTCTCGGCGGCGCGGTAGGCGTCCTCGCGCGCCATCGCGGCGAAGACGAGCGCGGCGACGGCGAAGCCGGTGAAGACCAGGAAGATCACCAGGAAGAGAAGGGAGTCGAATCCCGCGCGCAACATGCTGAGCACCGCCTAGGGAAGAGGAGAGAAAGCGCCTCGCGGCCAAGGTACCCGGTACAACGCACCAGGTACCCGTAATGGTGCCCCGGCCTACTCCTTCTCGGCGGCGACCTTCTCGGCCGCGGCCTTCTTGGCGGGAGCCTTGCGGGCGGTGGACTTCTTCGCGGGAGCCTTCGCGGCGGCCGCCTCCGCGGTCTCCGGCTCGGTCGCCGAGGCCTCCGGCTCCGCGTCCGCCTCCGGCTCGACGACGACGGCGATCTCGACGATCTCCTCGGCGACCTCGCCCCGCCAGGACTTCACGGCCTCCTCGCCGTGCGCGGCGACCTCCTCGTACTTCTCGCGCGCCTTCACGGCGTACTCGGCGGCGACGCCGACCCCGCGCAGAGCGAGGTCCTGGGCGGTCTCGCCGAGCTTCTTCAGGTCCGTGTCCAGGACGCCGACGACCTCGGCGAACTTCGACTGGACGGTGACCTGGGCCTCCTTGGCCTGCGCGGTCACCTTCTCCTGCACGGCCTTCGGGTCGGTCTTCCGTACGGCCTCGATCCGGGCGGGCGCCTCGGCGGCGAGCTGCTCGATCAGGCCGGGAACCTTCTTGGCCTGCTGCGCGACGAGGTCGGCGGTGCCGGCGGCGAAGAAGAGAGGGGTACGCAGTTCGTCGATGATGGCCATGCTGGTGGTCCTCCCGGTGTGACGTGTACTAGCTCGAGGTCGGTTCGGCATCGGGCGCGGCGGGGGTCCGGTCGGCGGGCGACGCGGTGCCCTCGGCGGCGGTGGCGGGTGTCGCGGCCTCCGCTGCGGCGGCTGCGGCTGCGGCTGCCGCCTCGGCGGCGTTCTCCTTGCGGAACGAGTCGTAGATCTGGAGCAGCACCTGCTTCTGCCGCTCGTTGATCGAGGGATCGGCCAGGATGACGGCCCGCGTCTCCAGCTCCTCCCGCTCCTTCTCGTCGAGGATCCCCGCCCGCACGTAGAGCGTCTCGGCGGAGATCCGCAGCGCCTTCGCGACCTGCTGCAGCACCTCCGCGCTGGGCTTCCGCAGCCCCCGCTCGATCTGGCTCAGGTACGGGTTCGACACCCCGGCGGCGTCGGCGAGCTGCCGCAGGGACAACTGCGCGGTCCTCCGCTGCTCGCGGAGGTACTCACCGAGATTGCCGACGTTGAGCGATGCCATGCCCCGACCATGCCAGCTCCTGCTAACTATTGCAAGCAGCCGCTTGCAATAGTGTCACCGGACGACGACCCGCGGCCGGACGACAGCACCGTGCGATGCTGGTGAGGTGACCCTTGAGGACCTGATACGGCTGCGGCGCGCGCGGGACACCATGGATCGGGACTACGCGTCACCCCTGGACGTGCCCGCCCTGGCCAAGGTGGCCCTGATGTCGACCGGGCACTTCACCCGCAGCTTCCGGGCCGCGTACGGCGAGACGCCGTACAGCTACCTCATGACCCGGCGGGTGGAACGGGCGAAGGCGCTGCTGCGCCGCGGCGACCTCAGCGTCACCGAGGTCTGCTTCGCGGTCGGCTGCACCTCCCTCGGGTCCTTCAGCTCCCGTTTCACGGAACTCGTCGGCGAGACGCCCAGCGCCTACCGCGCCCGCCGCCACGAGACCGGCGCCGCGATACCGGCCTGCGTCGCCAAGATCCTCACCCGCCCGGTGCGCCACGGCACGCGGGCCGGCCGGGGCGCGACGGCCGACAACGGCGTACCGACCGGCAAGGCCGCACCGCGCAGGACCGGCGAACCGGTCAGGATCCGAGAAGCGGAATCGGCCGCCGCGTTTTAGCGTCGGCGACATGAACGTCAAACTCTCGCAGTGCTTCATCGCCGTCGACGACCACGACAAGGCCCTCGCCTTCTACCGCGACGCCCTCGGCCTCGAGGTCCGCAACGACGTCGGGTTCGAGGGAATGCGCTGGGTGACGGTCGGCGCCCCCGACCAGCCGGACGTGGAGATCGTCCTCGAACCGCCGCTCGCCGACCCCAACGCCTCCCCCGCCGACCGCCAGGCCGTCGCCGAACTCCTCGCCAAGGGCATGCTCCGCGGCGTCATCTTCTCGACCGACGACGTCGACAAGACCTTCGAGACCATCCGCGCCGCCGGCGGCGAAGTCCTCCAGGAGCCCGTCGACCAGCCCTACGGCGTCCGCGACTGCGCCTTCCGCGATCCCGCCGGCAACATGGTCCGCTTCAACCAGCCCCGCAAGCCCTGACCCACCCCACCCCCTACGCGACGCTCACCCGACCCACGCGGCGAGCGTCGCGTAGTCCGTGGCGGTGAGCCCGCGCCGGGCGTCCACCCGGTGCAGCAGCGCCGGCCCGGCGTGGTGGGCGGCCACCCACGCGCGGTCCGCCGCGCCGATCTCGTCGTCCACCCAGGCGAACGGCCGCCCCGCGGCCCAGGCCACGAGCGCCGGCGTCTTCCAGTGGAGCCCCGGCGCCTCGGGCCCGTCCGGCCACGGCAGCAGCGGCAGTTCGGGCAGACCCAGGCGGGGCGCGACCCAGGCGTTCGCATCCGCCTCCCAGGTGGTCGCCCACACCAGGTCGTACGGCAGTGCCGCGAGCCGCGCCCCCTGCGCGGGATCGAGCCGCGCGAGCAGCGGGCTCACGGCGGCGGGCGGCGCCGGGGGGTACGTCGGGTACGCCGGGTCGGCGCCGTCGCGCGTCCCGAAGGGGATCAGCGGACCGTCGACGTCCAGGAAGAGCCGGGGCCGGAGGCCGTCGGGGGCGGTGGAGGGCCGCTCCTTCTCGTGCATGTGCGGCTCGTACGTGTGCGGCGTCATGCCTCCATCCTGCCCACGCACACCACTCGTCCGCTTCTCGATAATCCGTGACGGATCGAGTCTCGTTACGCTGGTGGGCATGACCGCGATGGCACCCACCCGGACCGAACCCGACCTCTCGTACCTGCTCGACCACACCAGTCATGTCCTGCGGACGCGGATGGCGGCGGAGCTGGGGGCGATCGGGCTGACAGCGCGGATGCACTGCGTGCTGGTGCACGCGCTGGAGGAGGAGCGGACGCAGGCGCAGCTCGCGGAGATCGGGGACATGGACAAGACGACGATGGTGGTGACGGTCGACGCGCTGGAGAAGGCGGGGCTGGCGGAGCGGCGGCCGTCGAGCACGGACCGGAGGGCGCGGATCATCGCGGTGACCGAGGAGGGGGCGAAGGTCGCGCGGGAGAGCCAGAGGATCGTGGACGGGGTGCACGAGGGGGCTCTGGGGTCGCTTCCCGAGGACGAGCGCGCGGTGCTGGTCCGGGCGTTGAACCGGCTGGCGACCGGCCATCTGGAGACGCCGGTGGAGGGCCCGAGGCCGGCACGGAGGGCGCGGCAGCGGGGGTGAGGGTCCGGAGCGGGACCGGAACGACTTCGGTGGGCTCGGTGGCGCGGTGGACGCGACAACCGGGCCCACCGGCATGAGGAGGGCGGAGCGGACGCCGGGTCCGGCGGCGCAGGGGGGCGGAGTGGCCGCCGTATCGCCAGATCCGGCGACCAAGGGAACGGCGGAGTGGTTTCGTAAAAAATAGTCTGCAACAAAACCTTCTGCTAACGTCTCTCTTGTTGCCTCCCGCGAACAGGAGAGACCCGCCATGCCCGCACCTGCCACCGGCACCACCACCGCACCCTCCCGACAGCTCGCCCTCGGCGTCCTCGCCACCGGCATGCTGATGACGGTCCTCGACGGGAGCATCGTGACCGTCGCGATGCCGGCCATACAGGGCGACCTCGGGTTCACGCCCGTCGGTCTGAGCTGGGTCGTGAACGCGTACCTGATCGCGTTCGGCTCGCTGCTGCTGCTCGCCGGCCGCCTCGGGGACCTGATCGGGCGCAAGCGGATGTTCCTCGCGGGGACGGGGATCTTCACGGCGGCGTCGCTCCTCGCGGGTGTCGCCGCGTCCCCCGGCGTCCTCATCGCCGCCCGCTTCCTGCAGGGCGTCGGCAGCGCGATGGCCTCGGCGGTGAGCCTCGGGATCCTGGTCACGCTGTTCACCGCGCCGCGCGAACGCGCCAGGGCCATCGCGGTGTTCAGCTTCACCGGCGCCGCGGGCGCGTCGATCGGCCAGGTCGCGGGCGGCGTCCTCACCGACGCCCTCACGTGGAACTGGATCTTCTTCGTCAACCTGCCCATCGGCGCCGCCACGCTCCTCGTCGCCCTGCGCGCCCTCCCCGCCGACCGCGGTACGGGATTCGGGACCGGGACCGGAGCCGGGGCAGGGGCAGGGGCCGACGTCATCGGCGCGCTCCTCGTCACCTCGGGGCTGATGACCGGCATCTACGCGGTCGTCAAGATCGAGGAGTACGGGGCCGGTTCGGCGCACACCCTGGGCCTCGGGGCCCTCGCGCTCGCCCTCCTGGCCGGCTTCCTCGTCCGCCAGGCGCGGACGGCGAACCCGCTCATGCCGCTGCGGATCCTCCGCTCCCGCGCCGTCGCCGGCGCGAACGTCGTGCAGATGCTGATGGTCGCCGCGCTCTTCTCCTTCCAGATCCTCGTCGCCCTCTACCTGCAGAAGGTCCTGGGGTACGGAGCCGCCGAGACGGGCCTCGCGATGCTGCCCGCGGCCGCCGTCATCGGAGCGGTGTCGCTCGGCGTCTCGGCCCGCCTCATCGCCCGCTTCGGCGAGCGGACCGTCCTGCTCACCGGCATCGCCATGCTCGTCGGCGTCCTCGGCCTGCTGACCCGCGTCCCCGTCCACGCCTCGTACGCCACCGACCTGCTGCCGGTGATGCTCCTCGCCGCCGGTTTCGGGCTCGCCCTGCCCGCCCTCACCTCGCTCGCCATGTCGGGCGCCGACGAGGCGGACGCGGGCCTGGCGTCCGGACTGTTCAACACCACCCAGCAGATCGGCATGGCCCTCGGCGTCGCGGTCCTCTCCACCCTGGCCGCCACCCGCACCGGGTCCCTCACCGCCGCCGGACGCCCCGCCGCCGAAGCGCTGACCGGCGGCTACCACCTGGCCTTCGCCGTCGGTACGGGCCTCCTCCTCGTCGCCCTGGGCGTCGCCGCCACCGTCCTGCGCCCGGCCCGCGCCGACGGGCCGAGCCGGCGGATGACAATGGCGGCATGAGAGCCGACCGACTCGTCGCCGCCCTGCTCTTCCTCCAGACCAGGCAGCGGGTCACCGCCGCCGAACTCGCCGCCGAACTGGACGTGTCCGAACGGACCGCCCGCCGGGACCTCGAAGCGCTCGCGAGCGCCGGGGTCCCGGTCTATTCGCAGGCCGGCCAGGGCGGCGGCTGGTCGCTCGTCGGCGGAGCCCGTACCGACCTGACCGGACTGACGGCGCCCGAGATCCGCGACCTGTTCCTGTCGACGGGACCCGACGCCGGCGCGACCCCGCAGACCCGGACCGCGCTGCGGAAGCTCGTACGGGCCCTCCCCGCGCCGCTCAGGGACGGCGCCGAGGCCGCCGCCCGCGCCGGGATCGCCGACCTCACGGACTGGGCGGGCACGGACACGGAGGAGCCGCTGCTCGCCCCGGTCCGGCGGGCGGTGGTCGACGGGCGCGAGCTCAGGATCGGGTACGCCAGGCCCGGCCGGGACCCGCGCGAGCGAACCGTGGCACCGCTCGGGATCGCCGCGAAGGCCGGGGTCCGCTACCTCGTCGCCGACACCGACCGCGGCCTCCGCACCTTCCGCATCGGCCGCGTCACCTCCGTCGCCGAGACCGGCGCCGCCGTCGTACGGCCCGAGGGATTCGACCTCGCCACCGCCTGGCGCGCCCTCGCCGCCCGCATGGAGGACCGGCTGGTCGCCGCGACGGTACGGGGACGGGCCGCCCCCGGCACCGAGCCGGTCCTGGAGGGCCTGCTCGGCGGGCGCGTGCGGTACGGGGAGCGGGCCCCGGACGGCTGGACCGCCATCGAGGCCGACGGCCCCTCCCCCGAGGTGATCGCGGCCCAGCTCGCCGGCCTCGGCGCCCGCGTGGAGCTCCACGACCCGCCCGAGGCCCGCACCGCCCTCGCCCGCATCGGCGCCGAACTCACCGCGCTGTACGGGACGTGAGCACCGGGCCGGGGGCCGGGGACGGAGCCCCGGGGCGGCGCACCGGCTCAGAAGATGTCGGGCGAGAACGGCCGCAGCGGCGTACGGAACAGCAGGTCCGCGCGGACCGCCGCGCCCGCCGTCGACTCCTCGACGCGCCCGAGACGCACCAGCCGTACGGCCGACTCGTCACCGAACGCGAGCGTGCTCAACTCACCGATGTCGAAGGCGAGATCGGCCGAGTCGGAGGTACGGACACAGGACACGCCCGCCGGGGAGGCGTCGAGCCGGAACCGCCCGCCGGCCAGACCGTCCGCGTCCCGCACGTCGAGCACGAGACTCCCCTCCACCGGATACGTCCGGCTCTCCAGGACCCGGACGACGTCCAGGACCCGGACCCACAGCATGTCCGCGTACGTCAGCGTCCTCGCCGCGCGCGGATCCGGCAGGAGCAGCGGCAGCGGGTCGTCGGGTGCCCGGTAGCCGGAACGGACCGTGGAGATCCAGTCGATCGAGCAGAGGTAGTGCCACAGGGCGCGCTCGGCGGCCGGGGTGGCGGCGATCAGGTCCCGCACGGTCGCCGTGTTCACCGGCTGCTTCGTGTCGTCCCACTTGTCGTCGGCGCCGTACGCCACGTACCCGTCGACCTCGCCGGACTCCGACCGGTAGATCGCGTAGTACGGCTCCCGCCACGGCTCGCTCTGGTGGCCGAGGCCGGTGCCGATCTCCCAGTCGCGCGTCTCGCGGTGGGTGACCGCGGCACGGACGCCGGCCAGCCGCCGGTGCACCTCGGGACCCGTCTTGCGGATCTCGTCCGCGTCGGTCAGGTCGATCCGTCCGCCGTCCTCCGGGCGGCCCGAGCGGCGCGGGTCGAGACCGGCCCGACGCACGTCCACACTCCACTCGACGGCCCAGCTCGCCGCACCGAAGCCGTACCGCCCGTAGATCGGGTACTCCGCGGCGATCAGGGTCGCGATCGCGTCCCCGCGCTCCTTCGCGGCGGCGAGGTCCGCGCTCATCATCCGGCTGAGCAGACCGCGCCTGCGGTGCGTCGGGGAGACGGTGACCTGGGTGATCGCGTCCGCGGTGAGGCTGCCGCCGCCGACCGTGCTGACCTCCTGCCGGAACGACCGGAAGGTGGCGACGATCCGGCCCCGGTCGAAGGCGCCGAGCGTCCGCCCGAGGTCCGCGTGCGCGAGCCGGTCCGCGGCCTCCGCGTCCGACACGACGGGCGGCCGGAGGAACCCGGTCCGCAGGGCCCGCTGCCAGTCGGGGAACTCGGGCTCCGTCACCGTGCGCACGTCGACACTCATCTCTCGACCCTAAGCACGCGCCCGGCACCCCGCATCCGAGTTTCCCCGGCGGCGGGCCGCACCGGCGGGCCGCCGGATTCGCGGCCGCCGGAGCTCATGCCAACAGGTCGTCGACCTGCGCCTCGCCGTCGCGGTAGCGGCGGGCGATCTCCGCGCTGCAGTCGTCGGCGGTCCGCTGGAGGTGCTGGCGGCGCCGCGAGACCTGCTGCTCGTACCCGGCGAGCCGGCCCATCGCCGCGTGCAGCTCGTCGTCCGTCCGGGCCGTCAGGTCCGACAGCTCGACCTCCGACAGCATCTCGGTCGCGAGCCGCCGGTACTCCTCACCGCGCGGCGTCGACAACGTCACGTGCCGGGCCGAGCTGCGGTGCCGGGACGGCACGTCGGCGAGGATCTCGGAGAGCCGGTCGAGGACCGGGGCCTCCGGGTCGGTCCGCCGCGCCAGCTCGGCCCGCAGGATGTCGATCCGGCCCTGGAGCATCCGCCGCACGTAGCTCAGGTCGGCCTCGTCGCTCTGCGCCTCGCGCCGCAGCGTGCGCAGCTCGGGCAGCCGCAGCGCGCCGAGGTCGGGCCGCCCCGGGTCCGGCAGGGCGGGCTCGGCGGTCCGCTGCACGGGTGGACGCGTCACGGGGCCTCCGCCCGTTCCTCCGGCCGGATGTCCGGAGCGGGTCAGCGGTACGGGGCCGGACGGCGTCGGCCCGGTGCCAGGTGCACTCATGAGAATCGTCCCCTCGACCGGTGCGGAGCCGCACCGCCTCTCACGCATGGTGCCACTCCTGCACGCGCGCGTGCAGGCGCTCTGCACCCGTTCGGCCCCTCGTCCTTCGGACCGCCGCCCGCTCGGTAGGTTGGTGTGCATGCGAGCAGTGGTGCAGAGGGTCGACGGCGCGAGCGTCGTCGTCGCAGGGGAGACCGTCGGTGAGATCACCGGCGAGGGGCTGTGCGTGCTGGTGGGGGTGACCCACGACGACACCCCGGAGAAGGCCGCCCAATTGGCCAGAAAGCTCTGGTCCGTCCGGGTGCTGGAGGGCGAGAAGTCGTGCTCCGACGTGAACGCGCCGCTGCTCGTCATCTCCCAGTTCACGCTGTACGGAGACGCCCGCAAGGGCCGCCGCCCCACCTGGAACGCGGCCGCGCCCGGCCCGGTCGCCGAACCCCTCGTCGACGAGGTCGTCGCCCAACTGCGCGCCCTGGGCGCCCACGTGGAGACGGGCCGCTTCGGAGCGGACATGCGCGTCTCGCTCACGAACCACGGCCCGTTCACGGTACTGCTCGACGTGTGACCCGCGGCAGCGGGGAGCCGCCGCGGAGGGTCTCCGCGGCGGGCCCCTACGGCTCGACGACGGTCTCCTGCGCGGCGGCCGTCGTCCCGGCGATCAGCGGGGCGTCCACCGGCACGTTCCGCTTCACCAGGGCGAGGGCGATCGGCCCCAGCTCGTGGTGGCGGACGGCCGTCGTCACGAAGCCGAGCTGCCGGCCCTCCTCGCCGTCGGCCGCGAGGCGGACGGGGGTGCCGTGGGCGGGCAGCAGGACCTCGCTGCCGTCCAGGTGGAGGAAGACGAGGCGGCGCGGCGGCTTCCCCAGGTTCTGCACCCGGGCGACGGTCTCCTGGCCCCGGTAGCAGCCCTTCTGGAGGTGGACGGCGCTGCCGATGAGGCCGACCTCGTGCGGGATGGTCCGGTGGTCGGTCTCGAAGCCGAGCCGGGGCCGGTGGTCCTCGACCCGCAGCGCCTCGTAGGCGAGGATGCCGGCGGCCGGACCGTGCGAGGCCGCGAAGGACTCCAGGTCGGCGCGGGGCAGGAACAGGTCGCGGCCGTGCGCGGTCTCCCGTACGACGACGCCCTCGGGCGCCTCGGCGACGGAACCGGCCGGGAGGTGGACGACGGCGATGTCGTCCGTGCGGTCGGCGACCTCCACCCGGTAGAAGAACTTCATCGACTCCAGGTACGCGACGAGCTCCTCGCGCGTCCCGGGCTCGACGTGCGCCCACACCGTCTCGCCGTCGTCGACGAGGTACAGGGCGTGCTCGATGTGCCCGTTCGCGGAGAGGATCAGCGCCTCGGTGGCCCGCCCCGCCGGCAGGTCGGTCATGAACTGGGTGACCAGCAGGTGCAGCCAGCTCAGCCGGTCGTCACCGGAGACGGCGATGACACCGCGGTGGGAGAGGTCGACGAAACCGTTCCCCCCGGCGAGGGCGCGCTGCTCGCGGAACAGGTCGCCGTAGTGGGCGGCGACGCCTTCGTCGCGGCCTTCGGCGGCGACGGCACCGGGCAGGGACAGCAGAGGGCTCTTCATGAGAAGAGCCTACGACTCGGCGGCCGCGACCTTCCCGGCGCAGTCCGCGCACCGGCCGAAGATCGCGAAGTGCTTCATGTCCGTCTCGAACCCGAAGGTCTCGCGGAGCTTCCCGGTGAACTCGGCCGCCACCTCGACGTCCGCCTCGATGACCTCGTCGCAGTCCCGGCAGACCAGGTGCAGATGGTGGTGCCGGTCCGCCAAGTGGTACGTCGGGGCCCCGTGCCCCAGATGCGCGTGGCTCACCAGCCCGAGCTCCTCCAGGAGCTCCAGGGTCCGGTACACGGTGGAGATGTTCACCCCGGAGGCCGTCCTGCGGACCTCCACGAGGATGTCGTCGGGCGTCGCGTGTTCCAGCTTGTCCACGGCTTCCAGCACAAGCTGGCGCTGCGGCGTCAGCCGGTAGCCGCGCTGCCGCAGATCGCTCTTCCAGTCGGTGCTCACCACGCCCCCCAGTGTAGGAGGGCGCGGCGCGTCACCCCAGACCTAGCGGAAGAACGCGATGCCGTCGTCCGGCATGTCGGGCAGGTTGCGGGCCATCTCCGCGACCTCCTCCGGCGTGACGACCTTCTTCAGGTGCGCCGACATGTAGGGCCGGAGCGGGACCTCGGGGGTCGCCTTCTCGCCCACCCACATGAGGTCGCTCTTCACGTAGCCGTAGAGCCGCTTGCCACCGCTGTACGGGCCGGAGGCCGCGGTCCGGGCGACGGCGTCCGTCGCCAGGTCGATCTGCGGCTTCTGGTCGGCGAGCTCGCCGTACCAGATCTCGACGATGCCCTGGTCGCGGACCATGACGACCTCGACCTTGCGGTCCTTGTCGATCCGCCAGTAGCCGCTCTCGCTCTCCAGCGGGCGGACCTTGTTGCCGTCGTTGTCCAGGACCCAGGAGTGCGAGTGGTACTCGATGAAGTCCCGGCCGTCGTGGCTGAACGTCACGGACTGGCCGAAGTTGCACTTCTCGGCGCCGGGGAAGTCGGAGACGCCCGCGCCCTCCCACGTACCGAGCAGGAACGCGAGGGGGACGAGGTCCGGGTTGAGGTCGGACGGAATCTCGATCATGAGCAGCTCTGGCGTTCTCTAGAAGTGGTTACCGCTGGCCCTGGTACAGCTTCTTCACGGCGAGACCGGTGAAGGCGAGCACGCCCACACAGACCAGGACAAGCAGAGCTTCGAAGAAAACGATCACGGAATGCTCCTCGACTGAGGTGTGAAGGCGAAACGGGCCGGACCCCAGCTTAGTGGGCTGGGGTCCGGGCCACTCGGTGAGGTGGGTCTCGCCCCTCCGACTAGAGCATGTCTCTTTGACCGGTGATTCTCGTGGTGGGGCTGGTTAGTCTGCTGCGATGACGGACAGCGAGCTGATCGTTGACCTGCGGGGTCG
>NZ_JBHJQI010000127.1:0-25805 GCF_042262805.1 Streptomyces sp. NPDC056361 | reverse complement strand
GGGGCAGGTCCTTCGAAGGACCTGCCCCACTGCCGTACGCCCAAGGCCGCCGTCTGCCGTCTGCCCGGTGGCCTCACTCCGGCAGGCGCAGGATCGGGAAGCTGCCCGTGCTCGTCGGGGCGTGGTCGGGCAGCCACAGGACCGCGATGGCGCCGCCGACGCCGTTCGAGGCCCCCTCGGAGGCCACGTTCCGGAAGGTCAGCCGGGCGCCGAGGACCCGCGCCTGGCCCACCGCGATCGTCAGGCCGAGGCCGTGCCCCTGGCCCGCGCGGTCGCTCGTCCCCGTACGGAACCGGCTCGGCCCCTCCTTGAGGAGCGCCTCGGGGAAACCGGGACCGTGGTCGCGGACGCGCACCACACGGCCCTCGACGGTGACCTCGACCGGCGGCTTGCCGTGCTTGGCCGCGTTCGCGAGGAGGTTGCCGAGGACGCGTTCCAGGCGCCGCGGGTCGGTGTTCACCCAGGAGTCGTGGACGACCCGGACGACCACCTCGGGGTCCAGGGCCCGCACCCGCCGCTCGACGAACTCGCCGAGCGCGATCTCCTGGAGCTCGGCCCGCTCCGACGCGCTGTCGAGCCGGGCCACCTCCAGGACGTCCTCGACGAGGGTCCGCATCGCCTGCGCCCGGTCCCGTACGAGCTCGGTCGGACGGCCGGGCGGCAGCAGTTCGGCGGCCGTGAGCAGCCCGGTCACCGGGGTGCGCAGCTCGTGCGCGATGTCCGCGGTGACCCGGCGCTCGGCCTCGATCCGCTCGTTCAGGGCGTCGGTCAGGGCGTCGACCGCCCACGCCAGGTCGTCGGTCTCGTCCCGTACGACCCCGCCGACGGCGTCCCGCACCCGCACGTCCGTGTTGCCCTGGGCGACCCGGCCGGCCGCGACGGCGGCCTTCCGGAGCCGGCGGGAGATCCGGCCGCCGATCAGGACGCCGAGGGCGCAGCCGCCGAAGACCACCGAGACCGAGCCGATGACCAGTGCCCGGTCCAGATCGTTCATGATCGTCGCGCTGCGGTCGGCGAAGGGGATGTGCAGCGACAGCACGTCGCCGCTGGCCAGCGGCACGGCGGCCCACACGTCGGGCGGCCCGCCGTGCCGGTGTTCCTGCACGTACGTGCCGCGCCGGTTGTCCCGCATCAGCTGGTCGAGCTGGTCCGGCAGCGCCGGATCGTTGATCTTCGTGCCGAAGCGGGGCTCCTTGGGCTTCGACGTCTCGTACATCCGCTGGGCGAAGAGCAGCCGCTCCATCTGGACCTCGCGCGCGTTGTCGAGCATCGAGATCCGGGCCGCGTTGTGCACGACGATGCTGAGGGTGACCGCGATGAGGGCGCCGACGGCCGCGATGGCGACGGCGATCTTCCAGCGGACCCCGGTCCTGAGGGGGAACAGCTTCACCGGACCGGGCCCGTCTCGGGGGAGGGTGTGCGGGGGTTCATGCCGGGCTAGCTCTTGAGCTTGTAGCCGAAGCCGCGGACCGTCTCGATCCGGTCCTGGCCGATCTTGGCGCGCAGCCGCTGCACGTGGACGTCGACGACCCGGGTGTCGCCGCCCCAGCCGTAGTCCCAGACCCGCTCCAGGAGCTTGTCCCGGGACAGCACGGTGCCGGGCGCGGCCGAGAACTCCAGGAGCAGCCGCATCTCGGTCGGGGTCAGCGCCACCGGCTGCCCGCCCTTGCGGACCTCCATGCCCTCGGTGTCGACCTCCAGGTCGCCGAAGACCAGGAGGCCGCCGCCGTCGCCCGGCGCGTCCCCGTGCTCGCCGGCGCCGGCCCCGCCCGCGTGCCCGAAACGGCGCAGCACGGCCCGGATGCGGGCCATGAGCACCGAGCCGTCGAAGGGCTTGGTGACGTAGTCGTCGGCACCGGCCTCCAAACCGAGGACGACGTCGATCGAGTCGGCGCGCGCCGACAGCATGATGACCGGCACCGTCGACTCGTCGCGGATGCGGCGGCAGAGGCTGACGCCGTCCATGCCGGGCAGCATCACGTCGAGCAGGGCGATGTCCGGCCGCTGGGCCCGGAAGGCGTCGAGGCCGGACAGGCCGTCGGGCATGGCCGTGACGCGGAAGCCGTCCCGCTCCAGGGCGAGCTGGGTGGCCTCACGGATCACGTCGTCGTCCTCGACGAACAGGACATGGGTTTCGGCCATCGTGCGTGTCCTTCGGGCTGCGGTCGGTCGGGCCTGTGGTCTGTGGTCGGTGCGGCTCAGCCGGCGGCGGGCGCGCTGGGCGCGGGCTCGTCCGTGCCGTCGCCGACCGCCCGGCTGTAGTCGTTGTGCACCCAGTCGTGCTGGGTGAACCTGCTCCCCGACCAGCGGTACGTGATCACGTCCTCGCCCGAGGGGTACGCGACCGGGTCGCCCTGCGCGTACACCTGCTTGGTGACGACGAGGTCGCCCCGGTCGATCGTGGCGTACACGGCGGGGTCCTCGGTCATGAAGACGTTCACGTACCGGTCGCTCTGCATGCGGTAGACGTACGTGCCGATGCCGACGGCATCACCGCAGGTCATGACGTTGACGACGACGTCGGGCGCCGGAGCGTTCGTGAGATTGCCGTACGAGGCGTCCACCGGGTAGGCGTCCGCGACACACGGCTTCAGGTCGGTCTTGAGCCGCTCGCCGATCTTCGGATCGGCCTTGAGGAGCGCGATCGGATCCACCCGCTCGGCGGACTGCGGGCCGCCGGTCGCGGACACGGAGGGGGTGGGCGCCGCTGCGGCCACCTCGTCGGTGCGGGCCGCGCCCTCGTCGCGGGAGCCGGTGCCGCCGGTGGAGCAGGAGGCCAGGGAGAGCCCGGCGACGACGAGTCCGGCCACCGCCGTCACGCCCGCCGCGGAGACACGCCGAGGGCGGCGCCGTCCGGTCCGGAACCGGTCGTCGCCGCCGCTCGCGCAGGGGTCGCCGTCGTGGCGTCTGCCGCCGTCGGCTCCGTCGTCTAGGCCGCGCACCGCTCCCGCCCCCCTTCGTCACCTCGTACGGTCGCCCGCTCCCCGGTCCGCCCCAGGGCACGGGCGTCGAGGTCGCGGCTCTCCAGCTCCTGGCGGAGCCGGGCGAGCGCGCGGTGGAGCGTCGACTTCACCGTACCCGTCGACATGCCGAGCGCCGCCGCCGTCTCCTCGGTGCTCATCTGCTCCCAGTGCCGCAGGACGACGACGCTGCGCTGCTTCGGCGCCAGCACCTTCAGGACGTCCATGAGCAGGGCCCGGTCGGCGTGCTGCTCGGTGGCGTCGTCGACGCAGGCGTCGGGCAGCTGCTCGGTGGGGACCTCGTCGAGCTTGCGGGAGCGCCACCACTCGGTCCGGGTGTTGATCATGACGCGGCGCAGGTAGGCGTCGGCCAGGGACTTGTCGGCGATGCCGTCCCAGCGGCCGAACGTGCGGGCCAGCGCCGTCTGGAGCAGGTCCTGGGCGTCGACGGGGTCGGCGACGAGCCGGCGGGCACTGCGCAGCAGCGCGTCCTGCCGTGTGCGTACGTACTCCTCGAAGTCGAGCACCTCGCCGTGCCTCATCCGAACCGCCTCCGATCCCCGTGACCAGCTCTGTTCCTCGTGTCGTCGACGACGCTACGGAGCAGTTGTCACGGAGCTGTGCGGGGCAGCCGTCGGCGGACGCACGGCTACCCATCGGTTGTGTAACAGAGGGGTCGGATGAGGTTTGGGAGCGGAGGGCCCGGTCCTCAGGAGAGCGGCAGCCGGTAGCGGCCGTTCTCCAGCGGTTCGACGAGGCCGTCCGCGACCAGGCCGTCGAGGGCCCTGGCCCGCTGCACCGGCTCGTCCCAGACCGCGTCCAGGGCCGCCTGCGCCACCGGGTCGGCCGACTCGCGCAGTACGGCGAGCAGCCGGCCCCGCACCTGCCGGTCGGTGCCGGCGTACGTCTGGCCGCGCCGCGGCGGGCCGTCGTGCGCCGGCTTGCCGGCCAGCAGCCAGGCGCACCGGGCGGCGATCGGGCAGCGCCCGCAGTCCTCGTTCTTCGCCGTGCACACCAGCGCGCCCAGCTCCATCGAGGCGGCGGCCCAGCGGGAGGCCGTCCCCTCGTCCTCCGGCAGCAGGGCGCGGGCGAGGCGCCGCTCGGCGGCCGTGGTCGCGTTCGGCGGGTACTGGACGCCGGTCGCCGCCCGCGCGAAGACCCGGCGCACGTTGGTGTCCAGGACCGCGTGGCGCTGCCCGTACGCGAAGGAGGCCACCGCGGCCGCCGTGTACTCGCCGATGCCGGGCAGCGCGAGGAGCTGACCGTGGTCGCTCGGCACGTCGCCGCGGTGCCGTTCCGTTATGGCCACGGCCGCCGCGTGCAGCCGCAGCGCCCGGCGCGGGTAGCCGAGCCGGCCCCAGGCGCGTACCGCCTCGCCGGGGGCCTCGGCGGCCAGGTCCGCGGGGCGCGGCCAGCGCGCGAGCCACTGCTCGTACACCGGGAGGACCCGGACGACCGGGGTCTGCTGGAGCATGAACTCGCTGACCATGACCCCCCAGGCGCCGGCCTCGGGGCGGCGCCAGGGCAGGTCGCGGGCGTGCCGGTCGAACCAGGCGAGGACGGGCCCGTGGAGCTCGGCGGGGAGCTCGGGGGCCACGGGGCTCGCGGGCGCGGGGGACGTGGGGGGAGTGTCGATGGAAGTCATGGCACCCCCGATCCTGGCACGTCCGGGGCGCGATCAGTACGCGCCGTGGCGCGCGCGCGAGCGCCGCTCGGAGTGCGCGGGGGCGTGCGCGGCGGCGTGCGCCGCCTGTCCGCGCCCCGCGCACCACGCCACGGCCGGGTTGCGGCTCGACCTGGCCGTCTCCACCACGGATCGCACCGGCCGCTCGGCGGCCTTCATGACGAGGAAGGCGACGAGGGCGCCGACGAGCAGGCCGACGGTCACGTCGTGCGGGTAGTGCACGCCGACGAAGACCCGGGAGAACGCCATGAGCAGCGCCATCGGCGCGGTCAGCCAGACGATCCCGCGCCAGGACAGGGCGAGCGCGAGGGCGGCGGCACCGGCGATGGCCGAGTGGTTGCTGGGGAAGGACCAGTCGCCGTGCGGCGGGCAGGCGACGAGCGAGGCGGGCGCCCCGGCGACCGCGCGGCAGGGACGTTCCTCGTCGACCAGCGACTTGAACGCCTCGCTCGCCACGTACCCGAAGGCGGTGGCGAGCGGGGCGAGCAGCGCGAGCGTCATCGCCCGGCTCGACCCGTCGCGCGAGCGCCACCAGCCGGCCAGGAACAGCACGCCGAAGAGCAGCAGTCCGGCCTCGGTCCAGACCTCGGCGAGCCACTGGAACCAGTGGGGGGTGGAGTGGGCGAAGTCGGCGACGTCGAGATAAAGACGGTCGGAGAGGTCGAGGAGGGTGTTCATGGTGGACGACGCTAACCGGAATTCCGACTCCGCCGCCCCGGGCCAACGGCCAGAGCGACCCCCGACGAAAGTGGGGGCTAGCGATTCGTGCCGTTTCCTACCGATTTCATCTGCGGTTACGGAAAGAGTTCCCGGAACCGACGGATGTGATCATCGGCAAAACTTGGCGTCTCGGGCGGCGGGTGGGGCGGGAGTTGGACCCGATCTCTCGTAAGGTTCGGGTCGTGGGATCTTTGCGCAATCCGGTCGGGCCGCTTCCCTCCACCATCTACTGGCGACGGAGGGCGGTCGCGGTATGCCTGGTGGCGCTGCTGGCCCTGCTCGCCGCCTGGGCCGTCACCTCGGGTGACGGGGGCGGGAAGAAGCCGGACGACGCCGCCAACGGCTCCACGTCCGCCCCTCCCTCGATCACTCCCGGACCCTCCGGCACCGGCACCGCGATCAGCCAACAGCCCGGCGGACGCGACGAGTCGGGCGACTCGGGCGACACCGATGGCTCCGACGGCTCCGACGGCTCGGGCGCCAACGCGGGCACCGGCGCGGACACGGGCGCCGACGGGGGTACGGACTCCGGCACCGGCGGCAAGAACGGTGACACCGACGGCGCCGGCGGCGACGGCGGCGCGGGCACCGGCGCGGGACAGCAGGTCCCGGCGAACTCCCCGCTCCCGAACTGCCCCGCCGGAGCGCTCCAATTGACGCTCCGCACCACCAAGGTCGCCTACGAGGCGGGGGAGAAGCCGCACTTCCTCCTCGTCGCCGAGAACACCTCGAACACCGCCTGCAAGGCCGACTTCGGACCCCGCGCCGCGGTGCTGACGGTCAGCGACGACCGGGACGACGAGATCTGGTCCTCCGCCGACTGCCCCCGCCCCGGCAACCCGATCCTGCTCCACGTCCCCGCCCACACCACGGTCACCCACACCGTCGAGTGGGACCGCCTCCGCAGCGCCCCGCAGTGCGCCACCGCCCCGGCCGGCCAGGCTGCCCCCGGCACCTACCTGGTGGAGGCCACGATGTCGGGCGCGAAGATGCTCGCGGCCTCGTTCACGCTGAAGAACGACTGAGGCGCCTGGGGCGACCGAGGCGCCTGAGACGCCGGGGGTGCCTGAGGTGCACCGCGAGGCGCGGGCGGCCCCCCGGACGTACCGCCTCGGGATCCCGACGTACCGCCCCGGGACCGAGACGTACAGTCCCTGAATCCAGCTGTACCGCCCCGGATCTAGACGTACCGCTCCAGGATCGAGGACTCCGCGAGCCGCGACAGGCCCTCGCGGACGCTGCGGGCGCGGGCCTCGCCGACGCCGTCGACGGTCTGGAGGTCGTCCACGCTCGCGGCGAGGAGCTTCTGCAGCCCGCCGAAGTGCTCCACGAGCCGCTCGATGATCGCGCCGGGCAGCCGCGGCACCTTCGCGAGGAGCCGGTAGCCGCGCGGCGACACCGCCGAGTCGAGGGTCTCGGGCGAGCCGCTGTAACCCAGCGCTCGGGCCACGACCGGAAGTTCGAGCAGCTCGGTGTGGGTGAGCGCGTCGAGCTCGGTCAGCGCCTCGGCGACCGTGCGGGCGCGCTTGGCGGTCGGCTCCGGCACGTAGTCCCGGATCACCAGCTCGCGCTCCGGCTCCACGCCCGCGATCAACTCGTCGAGCTGGAGCGAGAGGAGCCGACCGTCGGTGCCGAGCTCGACCACGTACTCCGCGATCTCGGTGGCGATCCGGCGGACCATCTCCAGGCGCTGGGCGACGGCCGTCACGTCCCGGACGGTGACCAGGTCCTCGATCTCCAGGGCGGAGAGCGTGCCGGCCACCTCGTCGAGGCGGAGCTTGTACCGCTCCAGGGTCGCGAGGGCCTGGTTGGCGCGGGACAGGATCGCCGCCGACTCCTCAAGGACCCGCCGCTCGCCGTTCACGTACAGCGCGATCAGCCGCATCGACTGGGAGACCGAGACGACCGGGAAGTTGCACTGCTTGGAGACCCGGTCCGCCGTGCGGTGGCGGGTGCCGGTCTCCTCGGTGGGGATGGAGGCGTCCGGGACCAGCTGCACGCCCGCGCGGTGGATCTTGGTGATGTCCTTGTCGAGGACGAGCGCGCCGTCGAGCTTGCACAGCTCACGCAGGCGCGTGGCGGCGAACTCGACGTCCAGCACGAAACCGCCGGTGGCCATCGCGTCGACCGTCTTGTCCAGGCCGAGCACGATGAGACCGCCGGTGTTGCCCCGGAGGATCCGCTCCAGGCCGTCGCGCAGCGCGGTGCCGGGCGCGACGGCGGTCAGCGCGGCGCGCATCAGCGCTTCGTTGCCGGAGCCCGCGCCGGATTTTCCAGGACTTGCTGCCCCGTCCTTGGCTGCCACTGCTCTCCTCCGGCTCGTACGGATGGGCGAGACCAGGGCAAAGTCTAGCGACACCACCCCGCCGCCCTCCGCCCCCGACCGATCCGGGGTGGTCCGAAAGGGGTCCCCACCCTGACCGCCGCCTAACCCTCGGCACCCTCCGGGGCCTTCGCACGGCGGCTGCGCGGCAGCACGCGCAGGGCGTCGCCCATGTCCGCGACCTCGGTCACCTTCATGCCCGCCGGCACCTTCCCCGGGTCCGACGGGACCAGCGCGTGCGTGAAGCCGAGCCGGTGCGCCTCGGCGAGCCGGCGCTGCACGCCCGTCACCCGCCGGACCTCGCCCGCGAGCCCGACCTCGCCGATCGCGACCAGGTTCTTCGGCAGCGGGGTGTCGCTCGCCGCCGAGGCGAGCGCGAGGGCGATGGCGAGGTCGGCGGCGGGCTCGGTGAGCTTCACACCGCCCACGGTCGCGCTGTAGATGTCCCGCTTGCCCAGGGCGCTGATCCGGCCGCGCTGCTCCAGGACCGCCAGCATCATCGAGACCCGGGAGGTCTCCAGACCGGAGACGGTCCGGCGCGGGGAGGGGATCTGGGAGTCCACGGTCAGCGACTGGACCTCGGCGACGAGCGGCCGTCGGCCCTCCAGGGTCACCGTCAGACAGGTGCCGGGCACGGCCACGTCACGTCGGGTCAGGAACAGCCCGGAGGGGTCGGCCAGGCCCGTGATGCCCTCGTCGTGCAGTTCGAAGCAGCCGACCTCGTCGGTCGCGCCGTACCGGTTCTTCACGCCCCGGACCAGACGCAGGCGCGCGTGCCGGTCGCCCTCGAAGCTCAGGACGACGTCGACCAGGTGCTCCAGGAGCCGGGGGCCCGCGATGGCCCCGTCCTTGGTGACGTGGCCGACGAGGAGCGTGGACATGCCGCGCTCCTTGGAGGCCCGGATCAGGGCCCCCGCGACCTCGCGGACCTGGGCCATGCCGCCGGGGGCGCCGTCGATCTCGGGGGAGGCGACGGTCTGCACCGAGTCCATGATCAGCAGCGAGGGCTTCACGGCGTCGAGGTGCCCGAGGACGGCCGACAGGTCGGTCTCGGCCGCCAGGTACAGATGGTCGCTGAGCGCGTTGATCCGGTCGGCGCGCAGCCGGACCTGGCTCGCGGACTCCTCGCCCGTGACGTACAGCGTGCGGTGCTCGTCGCTCGCCGCCTTGGCCGCCACGTCGAGCAGCAGCGTCGACTTGCCGACGCCCGGCTCGCCCGCGAGCAGCACCACGGCGCCGGGCACCAGACCGCCGCCGAGGACCCGGTCCAGCTCGTCGACACCGGTCGAGCGGGCGGTGGCCTGACGGCCGTCGATCTGGGCGATGGGGACGGCGGCGGTGGACACGCGCCCGGCCGCGGTCGTCCGGACGGCGGGCGCGCCGTACTCCTCGACCGTCCCCCAGGCCTGGCATTCGGGGCAACGACCGAGCCACTTGGCCGTCTGCCAGCCGCACTCGGTGCAGCGGTAGGACGGCCGTTCCTTGGCGGATTTCGTACGGGCAGCCATGTCCCACACCGTATCCGCCGCCACCGACAACGGGCCGCCGTCCTCCACAGGAGGGAACGCCACGCCGCCGGAACGTCCGCTTCGTGTCCCCTTTCGAGCGATAGCTTCACCCGTAAGAATGAGAATGGCTCAACCGGTACGAAGAGTGCCCCGCGCCTTGCCTACGGTCGCCCAGTGACGAGCAGCAGGCTGGATTCCCCCACAGGCACCACCGGCGCCCACCGGGCGCACCGCGCCGCGGACCAGGGACCGCGCACGCTCGGCCGGCGGCCCCCCGCCCGCTACGAGGCCGCCCTCGACGGCCTCTTCACGTACTGCCTCTCCGTGCTCTGCGACCACGACACCGCGACCGCCGTCCTCGGCGACGTCCTCGCCGTCGCCGAACGCCACCACGGCCGCTGCCCCTCCGACGAGGACGGCCGCACGGCCTGGCTTTACGCCCTCGCCCGCTGGGCCTGCCTGCGCAGCCTCGGCGAGCAGCGCCGCAAGCGCCAGGGCGCCCACACCGGCCGCCCCGCCGTCACCGCGCCCGAGCCGCCCCGCGTCTCCGAGGAGACCGCGGACCGCCGCCGGGCCGAACTCGCCGTCCTCGCCTGGCCCGAGGCGGCCGGCACCACGCCCGAGCAGCGGGAGGCCCTGGAGCTCGCCGTCCGGCACGGCCTCAGCCGGCGCCAGGTCGCCGCCGTGCTCTCCCTCGACCCGCAGGCCGCCCGCGAACTCCTCGCCACCGCCGGCTGCGAGGTCGAGCGGACCCGCGCCGCGCTCGCCGTCGTCGAGACCGGCAGCTGCCCCACCGTCGCCCGGCTCACCGGCGACCACCAGGTCCTCCTCTCCGCCGCCCTGCGCGCCGAACTCGTCCGGCACGTCGACGACTGCCCGCGCTGCCGGCGGGTCGCCGAGCGCGTCGGCGTCGGCGGCCCCTGGCCCGGCACCGCCGAGCCGGCCCCGGCCCGGCTGCCGCTCGTCGAGGCGCCCCGGGCCGCCGCGTACATGGCGATGCTGCACGTCCCGCGCGCGCGTGCCGGCGCCCCGCGCTTCGCGCCCACCGGCTTCCCGATGGACCCCAAGGACCACGTGGCCCGCCGCGACCGGATGCGGGCCCGCGCGGTGACCACCACCGTCGTCGCGGCCGTCGTCGCCGCCCCCGTCCTCGCCCTGTGGACCTCCTGCCGGGGCACCCCGGTCGCGGACGCGCCCGGCAGGGACGGGGCCCGGATCAGCGCGCGCGAGGCGGACGAACCCGTGGGCCCGGACGGCCGCCCCTACGACCGCTACGAGAACGCGGGCAACGCCGGCACCACCCCCGAACCCCGCTTCACCCGGGGCAGCCGCGCCCCCGACGTCTCCGTCGAGGTGGTCAGCCCCGGCGGCCCCACCGAACCGTCCCGCCCCGGCGGGCCCGCCGCCGGCTGGATCACGGTCTCCGCGCGCGGGCACGGCGATCTGACCCTGCTCACGCTCACCGCGTCCGGCGGCTCCCCCGTCGACTGGTCGCTGTGGACGGACGCGCCCTGGCTGTACGTGACCCGGGCCTCCGGCACGCTCCGTCCCGGCGAGACCGTGACGATCACCGTCCGCGTCGACCACGACCGCGAGCCCGTGGGCGCCTGGAGCGCGCGGATCGGGGTGAACCCCTCGGGCGCGGTGGTCAGGATCGACGGCTACCGCCCGCCCCCGCCGATCGACGACCGGGTGATCACGCCCCCGCCGGCCACCACCCGGCCGACGACCCCGCCGACCTCTCCGCCCACGACCGAGCCCACGACCCCGCCGACGACCGAGCCGACCACTCCGACCTCTCCGCCCACGACCGAGCCCACGACCCCGCCCACGTCCGAGCCCACCCCGGATCCGACGACCCCGCCGCCCACCACCGGGGAACCCCCGCCCACGACCTCGGACCCGGGCTCACCCCCGGCGTCGCCGGGGGACCCGCCGCCGTCGTCTTCCTAGGGGGCCGGTTGGTTTCTCTGAGGTGTCCGGAAGCCCTGCCTGGGCCTGTCGATCAGGCCGGATCCGCCGGGTGCGGCGCCACGAGCGGCAGCTGCGAGGAGAGCCGGGCCTCGCACATCCCGACGAGCACCTCGTACGCCTCCTGGCCCATCATCTCGACGAGCTCGGGCCGGTACGAGACGTAGACCGGTTCCCCGCCGACGTGCGCCGACGTCGCCGTCGTGCAGTACCAGTGCAGGTCGTGGCCGCCGGGCCCCCAGCCGCGCCGGTCGTACTCGCCGATCGACACCTGGAGCACCCGGCTGTCGTCGGGGCGGTCGATCCAGTCGTACGTCCGCCGCACCGGCAGCTGCCAGCACACGTCCGGCTTCGTCTCCAGCGGCTCCTTGCCCTCCTTCATCGCCAGGATGTGGAGGGAGCAGCCCGCGCCGCCCGCGAAACCGGGCCGGTTCTGGAAGATGCACGACCCCTCCCAGCGGCGGGTCTGCCGGTCGCCGTCCTCGTCGAGCTGCACCCAGCCCGACTCCGTGCCGACGTCGTGGAACTGCCACAGCTCCGGCGTCAGCCGGGCCACGTGCTCGGCGACCCGCTTCTCGTCGTCCTTGTCGGAGAAGTGCGCTCCGAGCGTGCAGCAGCCGTCGTCCGCGCGCCCTTCCTGGATGCCCTGGCAGCCGTTTCCGAAGATGCAGGTCCAGCGCGAGGTCAGCCACGTCAGGTCGCAGCGGAAGACCTGCTCCTCGTCGGTCGGATCGGGAAACTCGACCCACGCGCGCGCGAAGTCCAGCCCCTTCTCGTCCGGCTCTTCCGCCCCGCCCCGCTTCTGCTTCCCGACCTTGACCGCCTTCACGGCCTTCGCCGCGTGCGCGGTCCTGGCGGCCTTCGCTCCGCCGTCGCCGCCATGGTCTTCGTCCCGCTTCGCCTTCTTCGTCTTTGGCACAACACCAAGCGTATGACGGTGGGCGCAGTAGCGTTCCGCCCATGAGACTCGGAGTCCTCGACGTCGGTTCGAACACAGTGCACCTCCTGGTGGTCGACGCCCACCCCGGCGCCCGCCCCCTGCCCGCCCACTCCCACAAGGCGGAGCTGCGGCTCGCCGAGCTCCTCGACGAGCGGGGGTCGATCGCGCCGGACGGCGTCGAGCGGCTGATCGCGACCGTCAGGGACGCGCTCCTGGCGGCCGAGGACAAGGGCTGCGAGGAGGTGCTGCCGTTCGCGACCTCGGCCGTCCGGGAGGCGTCCAACGCGGACGCCGTCCTCGCGCGCGTGAAGGACGAGACGGGGGTCGACCTCCAGGTGCTCACCGGCGAGGAGGAGGCCCGGCTCACGTTCCTCGCCGCCCGCCGCTGGTTCGGCTGGTCCGCGGGCAAGCTGCTCCTCCTCGACATCGGCGGCGGCTCCCTGGAAGTCGCCTACGGCATCGACGAGGACCCGGACGCGGCCGTCTCCCTGCCGCTCGGCGCGGGCCGGCTGACCGCCGGCTGGCTGCCCGGCGACCCGGCCGACAGCGCCGACGTGAAGGCGCTGCGCCGCCATGTGCGCGCCCAGATCGCCCGTACGGTCGGCGAGTTCAGCCGCTTCGGCCGCCCCGACCACATCGTCGCCACCTCCAAGACCTTCAAGCAGCTGGCCAGGATCGCGGGCGCGCCCGGTTCCGGCGAGGGCCTGTACGTCCAGCGGATCCTGTCCCGCAAGTCCCTGGAGGAGTGGGTCCCGCGCCTCGCCGGGATGACCGCCCCCGAGCGCGCGGCCCTGCCGGGTGTCTCGGAGGGCCGCGCCGGCCAGCTCCTCGCGGGCGCCCTGGTCGCGGAGGGCGCGATGGACCTGCTGGGCGTCGAGGAGCTGGAGATCTGTCCCTGGGCCCTGCGCGAGGGCGTCATCCTGCGCCGCCTCGACCACCTGCCGGAGCACTGACCCGCGAGGATCGCCGGCCTGCCGGAGCACTGACCCGCAAGGATCGTCGACCTGCCGGAGCACTGACCCGCAAGGATCGTCGACCTGCGGACGGGGCCGGGCGTGACGTGAACCACGCCCGGCGCCCCGGCCCGCCCCGTACCCTGTCCCCGTGGCAGAACCAGTGGTGCGCATCCCGGATGCGAAGGTCGCCCTGTCGACGGCCTCGGTCTATCCGGAGTCGACGGCGACGGCCTTCGAGATCGCCGCGCGCCTCGGGTACGACGGCGTCGAGGTCATGGTGTGGACCGATCCGGTCAGCCAGGACGTGGAGGCGCTGCGCCGCCTCTCCGACTACCACCAGGTCCCGATCCTGGCCGTGCACGCCCCCTGCCTCCTCATCACCCAGCGCGTCTGGTCGACCGATCCGTGGGTCAAGCTCCAGCGCGCGCAGGCGGCCGCCGAGCGGCTCGGGGCGTCGACGGTCGTCGTGCACCCGCCCTTCCGCTGGCAGCGCCAGTACGCCAAGGACTTCGTCACCGGCATCTGGCGGATGGCGGACGAGACGGACGTGCGGTTCGCCGTCGAGAACATGTACCCGTGGCGGTACAAGGACCGCGAGATGCTCGCGTACGCCCCCGAGTGGGACGTCACGAAGGACGACTACCGGCACTTCACCGTCGACCTCTCGCACACCGCGACCGCCCGTACGGACGCCCTCGCGATGATCGACCGCATGGGCGACCGGCTCGGCCACGTCCACCTCGCCGACGGCAAGGGCTCCGCGAAGGACGAGCACCTGGTCCCGGGGCGCGGCACGCAGCCCTGCGCCGAGCTCCTGGAGCGGCTCGCGCTCACCGGCTTCGACGGCCACGTCGTCATCGAGGTCAACACCCGCCGTGCGATGTCAGCCGCCGAACGCGAGGCCGACCTCGCGGAGGCCCTGGCGTTCACCCGGCTCCACCTCGCCTCCGCCCCGACCCGCCCCTCCCGGGTGCCGCGACCGTGACCGGACCGGCCCCGCGCCGGCGCGGCCGCCCTTCCCGGACCGAGGAGGAGAGCGGGCCGGGCGCGCGCGAACGCATCCTGGAGGCGGCCCGCGCCGAGTTCGCGGAACGCGGCTACGACAAGGCCTCGGTGCGCGGCATCGCCCGGGCGGCGGGTGTGGACCCGGCGCTGGTGCACCACTACTTCGGTACGAAGGACGAGGTGTTCGCCGCCGCGATCGAGGTGTCCTTCGAGCCCGCGGCCGTCGTGCCGGCGATCGTCGCGGGCCCGCGCGACGCCATCGGAGAGCGGCTCGCGCGGTTCTTCATCGGCGTGTGGGAGAACCCGGTCAGCCGCGCCCCGCTCCTCGCGACGGTCCGGTCGGCGCTGACGCACGAGGCGGCGGCCAAGGTGCTGCGGACCTTCGTGCTCCGCCGGCTCCTGGAGCGGATCGCGGCCGAGCTGGACGTGCCGGACCCGGCGTTCCGCGCGGAGCTGGCCGCGTCCCAGATGATCGGGGTCGTGATCATGCGGTACGTGATCCGGGTCGAGCCGCTGGCCTCCGCGGATCCGGAGGAGATCGTGGCCCAGGTGGCCCCGACGCTCCAGCGGTACCTGACCGAAGGCTGAACACCCGTCCCGCATTTCGGACGGCCTGTCCAGATCTTGGAGCGTCGGCGTACGCTCGAATGCAAGCACACCCATCACGAGGAGCGAGCGACGATGCCCGAGCTGAGGTCCCGCACAGTCACCCACGGCCGCAACATGGCGGGCGCACGCGCCCTTATGCGCGCCTCCGGTGTACCCGGCGCGGACATCGGCCGGAAGCCCATCATCGCCGTGGCCAACTCCTTCACGGAGTTCGTCCCCGGCCACACCCACCTCCAGCCGGTCGGCCGGATCGTCTCCGACGCCATCACGGCCGCCGGCGGCATCGCCCGCGAGTTCAACACGATCGCCGTCGACGACGGCATCGCCATGGGCCACGGCGGCATGCTGTACTCGCTGCCCTCCCGCGACCTGATCGCGGACAGCGTGGAGTACATGGTCGAGGCGCACTGCGCCGACGCCCTGATCTGCATCTCCAACTGCGACAAGATCACCCCGGGCATGCTGATGGCGGCCCTGCGCCTGAACATCCCGACGGTCTTCGTCTCCGGCGGCCCGATGGAGTCCGGGCGCGCCACCCTCGTCGACGGCACGGTCCGCACCCTCGACCTGGTCGACGCGATCTCCGACGCCGTGAACCCGAAGATCTCGGACGAGGACATCGCCCGCATCGAGGAGAACGCCTGTCCGACCTGCGGGTCGTGTTCCGGCATGTTCACCGCCAACTCGATGAACTGCCTGACCGAGGCGATCGGCCTCTCCCTCCCCGGCAACGGCTCGCTGCTCGCCACCCACACCGGCCGCAAGGCGCTGTACGAGAACGCGGCCCGCACCGTCGTCGACATCACCCGCCGGTACTACGACGAGGACGACGCCTCCGTCCTGCCGCGCTCGATCGCGACCCGCGCCGCGTTCGAGAACGCCATGGCCCTCGACATCGCCATGGGCGGCTCGACCAACACGATCCTCCACCTGCTCGCCGCCGCCCAGGAGGCCGAGCTCGACTACGGCCTGACCGACATGGACGAGATCTCGCGCCGGGTGCCCTGCCTGGCCAAGGTCGCCCCGAACGTCGCCAAGGACCGCACGTACTACATGGAGGACGTGCACCGGGCCGGCGGCATCCCCGCCATCCTCGGCGAGCTCTACCGCGCCGGTCTGCTCAACGAGGACGTCCGCTCCGTCCACTCCCGCTCCATCAAGGAGTGGCTGGACGCCTGGGACGTCCGCGGCGGCGCCGCCACCGACGAGGCCGTCGAGCTGTTCCACGCGGCCCCCGGCTGCGTCCGCTCGGCGACCGCGTTCTCCCAGTCCGAGCGCTGGGAGTCGCTCGACGTGGACGCGGCCGGCGGCTGCATCCGCGACGCGGCCCACGCGTACTCGAAGGACGGCGGCCTCGCGGTCCTGCACGGCAACCTCGCCGCCGACGGCTGCGTCGTGAAGACCGCCGGCGTCGACGAGTCGATCTGGACCTTCGAGGGCCCGGCGGTCGTCTGCGAGTCGCAGGACGAGGCCGTCGAGAAGATCCTCAACAAGCAGGTCACCGACGGCGACGTGGTCGTCATCCGGTACGAGGGCCCGCGCGGCGGCCCCGGCATGCAGGAGATGCTCTACCCGACGTCCTTCCTCAAGGGCCGCGGCCTGGGCAAGACCTGCGCGCTGGTCACCGACGGCCGCTTCTCCGGCGGCACGTCGGGCCTCTCCATCGGCCACGCCTCCCCGGAGGCCGCCTCGGGCGGCACGATCGCCCTCGTCGAGGACGGCGACCGGATCCGCATCGACATCCCGAACCGCTCGATCGAGCTCCTCGTCGACGAGGCCACCCTCGCCGCCCGCCGCGAGGCGCTGAACGGCGTCTACGCGCCGAAGAACCGCCAGCGCAAGGTGTCGGCCGCGCTCCGCGCCTACGCGGCGATGGCCACCAGCGCCGACAAGGGCGCGGTCAGGGACGTGACGAAGCTGGGCTGAGCCCGGTAGCGGTACGACAGGAGTACGAGGAAGGGGAGCGGGCCGGGTGCCCGCTCACCTTCCTCGTGCGGCACGTGCCGGCCGCTCACCTCACCAGGACGCGGGATCGCGCGCGTCCACCGCGAACACGGAGCCGTCGGGAGCCGTCCCGAACACCCGGTCCCCGGCGACCAGCGGCGACGGCACCGAGGGCGCGTACCCGAGCCGGCCGTTCTGCAGCCGCGGCCGGGTCTGCCCGATGAGCGCCCCGCGCGCGGTGTCGACGGCCAGCAGCCGCCCGTCCTGCACGGAGAAGTAGAGGCGGTCGCCGGGGCCGAGGACCGGCGGGGAGACATTCCCGGCGGCCGTCACCAGGTCCCACAGCACCTTCCCCTTCTCCGCTGCCGTGTCGAAGGCGGTGAGGTGCCCGTCCGCTTCGAGCAGATGGACCACGGTGCCGCGCACGGCGATGCCCCGGATGTCCATCCGGCTCGGCAGCGGCAGCGTGCGTACGGCTCCGCGGCCGCCGGGCCCCACGAGCACGAGCGCGTCGGCCACCCCGGTGTCGTAGAGCGAGGCGAGGACCAGCGTGCCGTCGCCGGTGTGGCCCAGCGGGTCGAGGTTGCCCTCCAGCTCCCGGTGCCAGGCCACCTCGCCGGTGTCGGGGCGGATCGCGCCGACCGACGTGCGCGTCGCGTCCGCCGAGGTCTCGGACACGGTGAGGAGCCCGGAGGGCGCGTCGTACGCCCCGGGGAGCGGGTTCCCGAAGCCGGCCACGCGGTGCCGCCAGAGCTCCCGGCCGCTGCTGCCGTCGACCGCCCGCATGCCGCCGACCCCGTCGGACAGGACGACGGCGGATTCGGCCGGCCAGTACGCCTCGGGCAGGCCCGCGACGGACGTCCAGCCCGGCCTGCCGTCCTCGGCCCCGTACGCCCGCAGGGGACCCGTGGGGGCCGCGGCACCGATCTGCCGGCCGCCCGCGAGGAGCACGGGCGCGTCGGGGGACTCCTGCTGGATGGGGGAGGTCCGCGACCAGAGGACCCGCCCGGTGACCGGGTCGAGCCGGGCGAGCGCGACGCCCCTGGCCGTGCAGTACAGCGCACCCGCGTCGTGGAGGCAGGCCGGAGCGGCCGTCGGGCCGAGCTCCTGGAGCCTGGTGTCCCAGCCGCTGAACACGTTGGCCACCTCGTCCGGGCGGTCGGGGCTCGCGGGCGCGCCGCCCGCCGGAGCGCTCAGCGCCGCGTACACGCCGGCTCCGGTCAGCGCGAGCACGGCGGCGACGGCGAGCGTCGGGCGCGGCCGGATCCGCCCGCCGAGGCGCGGACCCCGGCGGCGCGGGCCGGGCGCGGTCGCCCGTACCGGCGTGTCGGCGTCCCACGCGGGCGCGGGGCCGGTGTCACCGTCCCCGTCCGGCAGCGCGGGCCGCCGCCGCTGCGCCGGTATGAACGCCTCCGCCTCGTACGAGGGCGGCAGCAGCGCGGACATGATCTGGGCCGGGGTCGGCCGCTCGCCGGGGTCCTTGGCGAGGCAGCGCGCGACCAGCGGCGCCAGCTCCGCCGGCACGCCCGTCAGATCCGGCTCGTCGTGGACGACCTGGTACGCCACGATGTACGGGCTCTCGGAGTCGAACGGGCCGTGCCCGGTCGCCGCGTGCACCAGGACCGAGCCGAGCGCGAAGACGTCCGCCGCGGGACCGACCTCGCGCGGCCGCTGGAACTGCTCCGGCGCCATGAACGGCGGCGAGCCGATCAGCTTGCCCGTCTCGGTGTGCAGGTCGCTGTCGACGGGCCGGGAGATGCCGAAGTCGATGACCTTCGGCCCGGTGTCGGTGAGCATGACGTTGCTGGGCTTGAGGTCCCGGTGGACGACGCCCGCCCGGTGGATGTCCCGCAGCGCCTCGGCGAGTCCCGCGGTCAGCCGTCGCAGTTCGGCGGGCGACAGCGGTCCGTTCCGCTTCACCTGGTCGGCGAGCGTCGGGCCGGGCACGTAGAGGGTGGCCATCCAGGGGCGTACGGCATCGGGGTCGGCGTCCACGACCGGCGCGGTGAACGCCCCGCTGACCCGGCGGGCGGCCGCGACCTCCTGGCGGAATCGCGCCCTGAACTCGGGGTCCTCCGCATACCGTGCGTGCACGACCTTGACCGCGAGCCGCAGCCCCGAAGCCGACGCCGCGAGGTGTACGACGCCCATGCCGCCGGCCCCCAGACACGCCTGGAGCCGGTAGTCGCCCGCGTACTCGGACCCCTCCGCTTCCCGGCCGGAACCGGTACCGCGCAACGGTGGCATCGCCCACCCCCGTGTGATTCCCCGTCACCTCGCGCGCACGTGCGCGAACCCGACGGAGCCTAGTCCATGGGGCCCGCGATGTCGGTGGAGCTTGCTAGCCTGCGCGTCGCGGAGAGTGAAACTCGGCGGAGCGCTTTTGCGCCACAGGGGGAGGACAACATGAGCACGCGCTACGAGGTCGCACCGGGCTACCGGGTCAACGTCCGTTCGGGCCCGAGCACCAAGTACCCGATCGTCCGGGTCCTGCCGCTCGGCGCCACGATCGCCATCAACTGCCAGAAGTACGGCGAGTGGATCGGCGGCCCCTACGGCACCACGAACATCTGGGACAACATAGCGCCGGGCGAGTACGTCTCCGACGCGTACGTCCACACGGGCAGCGACGACCTGGTCGCGCCGCGCTGCTCCTGAACCCTCCCACCGCCGCCCGGGGATAATCGACCCCGTGAGCGACGACGAGCAGACCCCCCGCACGACCGGCAAGCCCTCCGGCGGCGCGCCCTCCGGGCCGCAGCCGGAGGAGATCCGCTTCTTCGGCACCACCTGGGTCGACCACAGCGGCGGCTACGCCCTGCGCCGCGCCGGCCTGGCCCTCGGCTCGCTCGCCGCCGCCGTCGCGGCCTGCTTCGTGCTGCGCTTCGCCTACGAAGGCCTGCAGATCGCCGCCGTCGGCGGCATCGTCAACACGCTCGTCGTCATCATGTTCGCCGTCTGCAGCGCCATCGCCTTCCGCAAGACCTGGGAAGGCTTCGGCCGCCGCCCCACCGACCCGGCCCGCGAAGAGTCCCTCCGCAGCCTCAAGGCCATCGGCTTCATCGGCTCCCTCCTCGCCTACTCCCTCCGCTGCCTCCGCGAAGCCCCCGGCGAAAAGCTCCACCGCACCGAACACCAAGCCGCCCTCGCCCGCCACGAAAAGCGCCGCACCCGCAAAAACCCCAAACGCAAGTAACCCCACCCCCCCGCTTTCCCCCCCCCGAGCCCGCCGCCCCGGCTTGCGGCCCCCCGCGCCCGGCGCCCCCGGCTTATGGGCCCCGCGCCCCGCCGCCCCAGGTTGTGGGCAACTGTTCCGCAAGGGCGGAACGGGTGGGCACAACCCCCACCGGCCCGCAGCGGCCCCCCACCGCACCCCGGCCCCGTGCTGCCGCACCCCGCACCACCCAGGTCCTTGACCCCGCGCACCCCCAGGCGCACTATTCATCGCATGGTGAATTACCCGACGGGTGACCCCGCCACCAACGAACCCACACCCCCCAAAGCCCCCAACCCCCCAGCGCCCCCCACACCCCCCGCCATCACCGCAACCTCCCTCACCACCACCCGCGGCACCCGCACCGTCCTCCGCGACCTCGACTTCACCATCCCCACCGCCCGCATCACCGGCCTCCTCGGCCCCTCCGGCTGCGGCAAGACCACCCTCATGCGCGCCATCGTCGGCACCCAGGCCAAAGTCACCGGCACCCTCGACGTCCTCGGCCGCCCCGCAGGCGACCCCGCACTCCGCTCCCGCATCGGGTACGTCACCCAGGCCCCCTCGGTCTACGACGACCTGACCGTCCGTCAGAACCTGGACTACTTCGCCGCCGTCCTGCTCCCCGGCCGCGCCCGGCGCCACGACCGCCGCACCGCCGTCGACCGGGCCATCACGGACGTCGACCTCGCGTCGCACGCCGACTCCCTCGCCGGCCGGCTGTCCGGCGGCCAGCGCAGCAGGGTGTCGCTCGCCGTCGCCCTCCTCGGCACGCCCGAGCTCCTGGTCCTGGACGAGCCCACGGTCGGCCTCGACCCGGTCCTCCGCCGCGACCTGTGGAACCTCTTCCACCGGATCGCCGCCGACCGGGGCACCACGCTCCTCGTCTCCTCGCACGTCATGGACGAGGCGGAACGCTGCCACCGCCTCCTCCTCATGCGCGAGGGCGAGATCCTCGCCGACGACACCCCCGACAACCTCCGCCGACGCAGCGACACCGCCACCGTCGAAGAGGCCTTCCTCCGCCTGGTCGACGCCGCCGCGGCCCGAGCCGCCCACGAGGAGCCCCGGTCATGAGCCCCGCCCGCACCCTCGCCACCGCCGCCCGCGTCCTGCGTCAGCTGCGCCACGACCCGCGCTCGATCGCGCTGCTCCTCCTGGTGCCGTGCCTGATGCTCTTCCTGCTCCGGTACGTGTTCGACGGGAGCCCGCAGACCTTCGACAACATCGGGGGATCCCTGCTCGGGATCTTCCCGCTCATCACGATGTTCCTGGTGACGTCCATCGCGACCCTCCGCGAACGCACCTCCGGCACCCTGGAACGCCTCCTCGCCATGCCCCTCGGCAAGGCGGACCTCATCGCCGGCTACGCCCTCGCGTTCGGGCTCCTCGCCGTCGTCCAGTCCACCCTGGCCACCGGCCTCGCCGTCTGGTTCCTCGGCCTCGACGTCATCGGCTCCCCCTGGCTGCTCCTCCTGGTGGCCCTCCTCGACGCCCTGCTCGGCACCGCCCTCGGCCTCTTCGTCTCCGCCTTCGCGGCCTCCGAGTTCCAGGCCGTCCAGTTCATGCCGGCGGTGATCTTCCCGCAGCTCCTGCTCTGCGGCCTCTTCACCCCGCGCGACCGGATGGCTCCCGCGCTCGAAGCGATCTCCGACGTCCTGCCGATGTCGTACGCCGTCGACGGCATGAACGAGGTCCTCCGCCACCCCGACATCACCGGCGACTTCGTCCGCGACGTCCTGGTCGTCGCGGGCTGCGGTCTCCTCGTCCTCGCCCTGGGCGCGGCCACCCTCCGCCGCCGCACCGCGTGACCGCCCCTCGGACACCCACGCACCACCCGGCCCACCGGTGCGAGGATGACGACACGTACCCCCTCCGGCGAGGTGAACAGAGCCATGACCCAGACCGTCGCAGTCCTCGGCACCGGCAAGATCGGTGAAGCGCTCCTCAGCGGCATGATCCGCGCCGGCTGGCGCCCCGCGAACCTCCTGGTCACCGCCCGCCGTGCCGAACGCGCCGAGGAGCTCCGCACCCGCTACGGCGTCGAGACCGTCACCAACGCCGAGGCCGCCAAGCGCGCCGACACCCTCATCCTGGCCGTCAAGCCCCAGGACATGGGCCGCCTCCTCGACGAGCTCGGCCCGCACGTCGCCGCCGACCGCCTGGTCATCAGCGCCGCAGCCGGCATCCCCACCTCGTTCATCGAGGAACGCCTGACCGCCGGCACCCCCGTCGTCCGCGTGATGCCGAACACCCCCGTCCTCGTCGACGAGGGCATGTCGGTCATCTCGGCCGGCAGCCACGCCACCCCCGGGCACCTCGCCCACACGGAGGAGATCTTCGGCGGCGTCGGCAAGACCCTCCGCGTCCCCGAGTCCCAGCAGGACGCCGCCACCGCCCTCTCCGGCTCGGGCCCGGCCTACTTCTACTTCCTCGTCGAGGCCATGACCGACGCCGGCATCCTCCTCGGCCTGCCCCGCGCCCAGGCCCACGACCTCATCGTCCAGGCCGCCATCGGCGCCGCCGTGATGCTCCGCGACAGCGGCGAGCACCCGGTCAAGCTCCGCGAAGCCGTGACCTCCCCGGCCGGCACCACCATCAGCGCCATCCGCGAGCTGGAGAACCACGGCGTCCGCGCCGCCCTCATCGCCGCCCTCGAAGCCGCCCGCGACCGCAGCCGCGAACTCGCCTCCGGCAACAGCTGACCCACGCGGCCGAGACCGCAGCCGACCTACGCGGCCGAGACCGCGCCCTTCACCACGTCCTCCGTGGTCACGACCCGGGCGAACCGCCCACCGTGCAGCGACACCGCCGTCGCCCGGGTCAGCTCCTCCGCCGTCTGCGTCCACCCGAACGGCCCGGCCAGGTCGAAGGTGTGCATCGCGTCCAGCGGGAACAGCACGTCGTACCCGAGGTTCCCGCCCATCCGGGCCGTCGTCTCGTTGCACATGTTCGTCTGGATCCCGACGATCACGATCTGCCCGCGGTGTCCCTCAGCGGCTCCGCCGCGGGCCACGCCCTTCAGCCAGGCGTCCAGGTCCGGCTCCCCGTAGAACGCCGAGTTCACGCTCTTCGTGACCAGCACCTCGGGACCGGCCCCCTTCCCCCGCCGCTCCTGCACGAAGTCCTTGAACTCGTTCCCCTCGGTTCCCGGCTGCAACGGCGAACCCTCCTGCACCGAGTCGTGCCGCACGAAGGCGACCGGCCGCCCCGTCTCCTGCCACACATCGATCAGGGCCGCGATGTTCCGCTCGGCCTCCGGGTTGTTCCGACGCCCCCAGAACTCCTGCTCGAAGCCCTTCTGCACGTCGATGACCACCAGCGCCGCGTTCTCGTTGATCTCCATGACCACGATCCTCCCGCCGCCACACCCCGACTCCCAGAGGGTCGAATGCCAGCGATCGATGGTTTACTGCCAAGCGTGCCGCCGACTCCCACGCCCCGCCCCCAGCGCATCGCCCTCCTCGCCTTCCCCGGCGTCCGCGCCTTCGACATCTCCGTCATCACCGAGGTCTGGGGCAGCGACCGCACCCTCCGCGGCGTCCCGCCCTTCGAACTCCGCCGCGCCGCCGCCGACCCGCACACCCCCGTCCCCCTGCGCGGCGGACTCACCCTCACCCCCGACCGCGCGCTCGACTGGCTCGACGACCTCACCCCCGCCGACCTCGTCGTCGTCCCCGGCATAGAGGACCCCGACGCCGACCTCCCGGCCCCCGTCCTCGACGCCCTCCGCCGCGCCCACACCGCCGGCATCCCCGTCGCCTCCCTCTGCGCCGGCGCCTTCGTCCTCGCCCGCGCCGGACTCCTCGACGGCCGCCGCGCCGTCACCCACTGGCACCTGGCCCGGACCCTCGCGGCCCGCCACCCCGCGGTCCAGGTCGAACCCGACGCCCTCTTCGTCGAGGACTCGGGCATCTGGACCTCGGCCGGCACCGCCGCCGGCATCGATCTCTGCCTCCACCTCGTACGCACCGCTCACGGAGCCGAAGCCGCCGCCGCCATCGCCCGCTCCATGGTCACCGCGCCCTTCCGCACCGGCACCCAGGCCCAGTTCATCGAGCACCCCACCCCCCGCGCCGACCGGGACGCCGACGCCCTCGCCGACGTCCGCGCCCACGCCCTCGCGCACCTCGCCGAACCCCACACCGTCGCGAGCCTCGCCGCCCGCGCCGGCATGTCCCCCCGCTCCTTCGCCCGCCACTTCCAGGCCACCACCGGAACCACACCCCTGCACTGGCTCATCACCCAGCGCGTCGCCGCCGCCCAGAAACTCCTGGAACTCACCGACCATCCCCTCCCCGAGGTGGCCCGCCGCGCGGGCTTCGGCAGCGAGATCACGATGCGCCAGCACTTCGCCTCGCACCTCGCCACCAGCCCGCGCGACTACCGCACCGCGTTCCGTCACCCCGCGGGCAGCAGCCCGATCGCCCGATAGGCCCGGTCCACCAACGGCCGAGCCGTCCCCCGGGCCCGTTCGGCCCCGTCCCGCAGCACCCGGTCCACATGACCGGGGTCCGCCGCGAGCTCGGCATGCCGCTCCCGCAGGGGCCTCAGCAGCTCGACGACGGCGTCCGCCGTGTCCTTCTTCAACGCCCCGTACGTCTCGTACGCACCGGCCAGCTCCTCGGGGTCCCCATCCGTCGCGGCGGCCATCAGATCGAGGAGGTTCGCGACCCCCGGCTTCAGCTCCCGGTCGTACTCGACCTCGCGCCCGCTGTCGGTCACGGCCCGCATGACCTTCCGCCGCACGGTCTCCGCGTCGTCCAGCAGATAGACGATCCCGGCCCCGTTCGCGTGCGACTTCCCCATCTTCGACGTGGGGTCCTGGAGGTCCATCACCCGCGCCGCCACCTTCGGCTGCGTCGCCCTCGGCACCGTGAACGTGTGCCCGTACCGCTGGTTGAACCGCACCGCCAGGTCCCGGGTCAGCTCCACGTGCTGCCGCTGGTCCTCACCCACCGGCACCTCGTCGGTTCCGTACGCCAGGATGTCCGCCGCCATCAGCACCGGATACGTCAGCAACGACAGCCGCACCCCTTCCCCGGCCGCCCGCGCCCGCAGGCTCTTCTCCTTGTACTGGATCATCCGCCGCAGCTCGCCGTCCGTGGCCGTGCACTCCAGCAGGTACGACAGCCGCGCGTGCTCGTCCACGTGGCTCTGTACGAAGAGGGTGCACCGCTTCGGATCGAGCCCCGCCGCCAACAGCAGCGTCGCCGCCTGCCGGGTCAGCCGCCGCACCCGCGCCGGGTCGTGCTCCACGGTCAGCGCATGCAGGTCCACGACGCTGAACAGCGCCTCCGCCTGATGCTGGTCCACCTCCACCCACCGCCGTACGGCCCCGAGGTAGTTGCCCAGCGTCAGATGCCCGGTGGGCTTGACCCCGCTGAAGATCCTCGTCATCGCGTTCGTTCTCCCTCTGCTCCTGGCCGCCGACCCGACGGCCGGCTCCCGGAGGGGGATACGCGAACGGCCGCCGAGACGGCGGCCGCTTGGTGCATGCGTACGTGCGGGCCGCCGGTCAGGCGGCCCACCACTGGGTGGTGTGCGCATGCGTACTCATACGCAGAGGCTACGCCCCAGGCCCGGGGTTGACACGGGATTCCCCGATCCGTAGTGTTCTCCGAGTTGTCCGACGTGAGCACCGACTCCGGTCGGCCCCGGACAGCCATTCCGCAAGATCCTCAGAAGCTGACGACGCTTTGCCGCGTCGTCTCGCTTTCCGTGTGTTTTTGCGAAATGAGGAATCCGCGTTCGAAGGTCTGAGCGCAGCAGCCCGATTAGCGTCGGGGGCAGGAAATCCGCTAAAGTCTCACTCGTCGGAACGGCCCAACAGCCGGAAAGACAAATCCCGCTGACTGGGAATCAGACGCCGAAAGGATCTGATAGAGTCGGAAGCGAAGGAAGCGCCCGGAGGGCCTGGAAACAGGAACGAAGGAAGCGTCCGCACCTTGAGAACTCAACAGCGTGCCAA
>NZ_JBHJQI010000126.1:0-26109 GCF_042262805.1 Streptomyces sp. NPDC056361 | reverse complement strand
GTGAGGGTGCCGGCCTCGCCGCCGCTCATCGCCCAGCCGTTGCCGAGCAGGAGGGCGGTCCCGGCGGCTCGGGAGGCGATCGTGTAGCCGCGGTCGCCGGCGCGGTGGAAGTGCCGGCCGAGGACGTAGCAGGCGGCGATCAGCGAGGTGAAGGTGACCGACCCGGCGGCGAAGTGGGCGTAGCTGTGCCAGGTGAGGGTGGCGGGCTGCCCGTAGGGGGTGCCCACGGGGAAGCCGTCGGCCGGGTCCATGACGAACAGGCCGGCGGCGATCATGCCGAGGCCGGCGATCCGCACCAGCCGCGGGGCCCAGGTGCCGCCCGCGGTGCCGTGGAGGGCCCTGCGCAGGCCGGTCGCGCCGACGGCGAGCAGGGCTCCGGCGACCAGGAAGTTCGCGATCTGGAGCCAGCCGAGCGAGCCGTTGCTCAGGGCGCTCAGCGGGTGGCGGGTGATGTCGAAGCCCTCGCGGGTGGCGGCCTGGGTCAGGGACACCGCCGCCCACAGCGGAGCGGCGACGGCCACGCAGGCGAGGAGGGCCCGGGTGCCGGTCCGGGTGGGGACTGCGGTGGCGGGGGAAGCGGTGGGGCTCTGGAGCGTGGTCATGGCGGGGGCCTCTCGGTTCGTCCTGTCCGGGTTCTCACTGACACGTCGATCCGGCGATGTGACAGGGAATGGCCGCGTTCCCTGTCACATGCCGCCGATCGACGTACGGGCGGAACCACCGCACGGCGCACCACCGCACGACGCACCACCGCGCCACGCGAATCGGCGCCGCGCGCATCGACACGAAGCGGCATCCGCACCGCGCGCATCCGCGCCACGCGAATCCGTACGACGAGGAGACGAGAACCCATGCGCTACCTGATGACGACCAAGCCGTCCGACACCGCCCCCGACGAGGCCCTGTTCGCCGAGATGGGCAAGTTCATCGAGGAGCTGACGGCGTCCGGCGTCCTGCTCGCCACCGGTGGTCTGGAGCCGGGCGGCGTCCTGGTGTCCTCCGCCGGCGACGAGATCACGGTGACGGACGGGCCGTTCGCCGAGGCGAAGGAGGCCGTGGTCGGCTTCGCGCTGATCGAGGTCCGTTCCAAGGAGGAGGCGATCGAGCTGGCGCGCCGCTTCCGCAGGATCGTCGGCGACGGCGTGAGCGTCGTCCAGGAGGTCTTCGGCCCCTGAGCGACCGTCACCACCGGGGGCGCGTCCGGCCGATCGGGCCGGGCGCCCTCCGGGCCCTGACCAGGGTGGAGCACCCGTCCCGGCTTGCGTGCGAGCCGGGGCGGGTGCTGTCATCGTGCCTGTGGTGAACGCCCATCGCACGATCGACGCGGTCTGGAAACTGGAGTCGGCCAAGATCATCGCCGGGCTCACCCGGCTGGTGCGCGATGTCGGCCTCGCCGAGGAGTTGGCGCAGGACGCGCTCGTCGCCGCCCTGGAGCAGTGGCCCGTCTCCGGGATCCCCGACAACCCCGGCGCGTGGCTGACGACCACCGCGAGGCGGCGGGCGGTCGACCACATCCGGCGCTCCCAGCGGCTGACGCGCAAGCAGGAGGAGCTCGCCCACGAGCTGGAGCGGCGGGAGGAGCCCGAACAGGACGACGTCCTGCGGCTGATGCTGGTCTCCTGCCACCCCGTCCTGTCGACGGACGCCCGGGCGGCGCTCACGCTCCGGCTGCTCGGCGGCCTGACGGTCGAGGAGATCGCCCGGGCGTTCCTCGTGACCGGCGGGGAGATCACCCGGCGCATCGCCGGGGCGAAACGGACGCTGGCCGAGGCCGGGGTGGCGTTCGAGCTGCCGGAGGGCGCGGAGCTCGCCGGACGCCTCCGCTCGGTCCTCGAGGTCGTCTACCTGGTCTTCAACGAGGGCTACTCGGCGACCTCCGGCGACGACCTGATGCGCCCCGGGCTCTGCCTGGAGGCGCTGCGGCTCGGCCGCCTCCTGGCGGAGCTCGCGCCGCAGGAGGCGGAGGTGCACGGCCTGGTCGCGCTCATGGAGATCCAGGCGTCCCGATCGGCCGCGCGCACCGGGCCGTCCGGTGAACCCGTCCCGCTGCACGAGCAGAACCGCGGGCGCTGGGACCCGCTGCTGGTCCGCCGCGGGTTCACGGCGATGCTGCGGGCGCGCGAGGCCGGCGGCACGCCCGGCGTGTACGTGCTCCAGGCGGCCATCGCCGTCTGCCACGCCCAGGCGCGGACCGCGGAGGAGACCGACTGGGCGCGGATCGCCTCCCTGTACGAGGCGTTGGCCCGGCTGCTTCCGACGCCGGTCGTCCAGCTCAACCGGGCGGTGGCGCTCGGGATGGCGTACGGGCCGCAGGCGGGGCTCGACGTGGTCGACGCCCTGCTCGCCGATCCCGCGCTGCGCGACTACCACCTCCTGCCCAGTGTGCGCGGTGACCTGCTGGCGCGTCTGGGGCGGCATCAGGAGGCGCGGACGGAGCTCCACCGGGCGGCGGCCCTGACCCGGAACGAGGCGGAGCGCGCCTTTCTGCGCCGGCGGGCGGACGCGTTCCCCGACGCCGGGCCGAGCGGGCCGACCCTCGGCGGTGCCGCCCTCGCCTTCCTGGGCCGCGACGATCTCGACGTGGCGACGGTCCACTCGTACGGGCAGACCCTCCGGCGCCTGTGCCTGGCGCTCGGCGAGCGGCAGCCGTTGGACTCCCTGACGGCCGAACAGGTGGCGGGGGTGTTCGCGACGGCCTGGGGCGGGGCGGCGGCCCGCACCTGGAACCGTCACCGCTCGGCCGTCCGGTCCTTCGGTGCCTGGGCGTCCCTGGGCGACCTCGCCGCGGAGCTGGAGCGCCGGCCCGAGACGCGCGCCCGCGCGGTGCCGCTGAGCTCCGCGCAGCTCGACGCCTTGTGGAGCGATCCGGAAGTGCCGCTCCGCGAACGGACGCTGTGGCGGCTGCTCCACGAGTCGGGCGCCGGCGTGAAGGCGGTGCTGTCGCTGGACGTCGAGGACCTGGACCTGGACGACCGCAGGGGGCGTGCGGGCGGCGCGTGGGTGAGCTGGCGCTCCGGTACCGCCCTGCTCCTGCCCGGGCTCCTCGCCGGGCGGACGCGGGGGCCGGTGTTCCTCTCCGAGCGGCGCCCGGGACCGGGCCGTGTTCCGGCTCCGGAGGACCTGTGCCCGGAGACGGGCCGCCGCCGGCTGTCGTACGCGCGGGCCGAATACCTTTTCAAAGCGGCCACCAGGCCCCTGGACCCCGCGGCACACGGCTTCACCCTCCACCGGCTGAAGGCCCGGCCGGAGCCGCGCCGGGCCGGGTAGGCGTGTCGCCTGGGCGACGGGGTCTCAGGAAGTGGTTACCCGACGGTACTTCCTGGGGGGTCGGCAAGTACGGATCTTCTGGACGCAGTAGCGGAAAAGTATTCTCAGTTACGGATGCCGATCCGATCAGGAGAGTTCCGAACTGATCAACAACGGATCTATAGTGCCGTCGTTGCGACTCCCCTTCCCCCGTGTGCCCGCTCCCGAGAGTCTGGTCGATGTCGGCGTCACCCACCCCCTTCCGCCCTGCCCTGATCGCCTCGCTGCTGACCGCCGCCGCGGGTGGCGCGCTCGCCGCCGCGGCCGTCGCCGCGGCACCGGGCGGCGTCCGCACCCCGCTGGGCTGGCTCGGCGCCTGCGGCGTCCTGCTGCTCTCGGCCGCGGCCTACGCCGTGACCTGGTACGGGCGGACCTCGCGCGCGCTGAGCCGGCGGGCCGAGACCCTCGCCGCCGAGATCGCCTCCAAGGACGCCTACGCCACCCGGTTCACGGCCGCCGCCGAGCGCGAGGCGGCCGCGCTGGAGGAACGACGGACGACGGAGACCGCGGCCGCCGAAGCGGCCCACGCGGCACGGACCGAGGACCTCGTCCGGGCCCACGCGGCCGAGGTCGCCGCACTCGCCCGGGACAACGCCGCGGGCACCGCACTCCTCGAAACCCGGCTCCGCCGCGCCGAGTCCGGCCGGTCCGCCGCCATGGCCGCGGCGGCCAACGCCGCCGGCCGCATGCAGGCGCTCGCCACGAGCATGCTCGCCGACCTGCGGGAGATGGAGAACCGGCACGCCGACGAGGACGTCCTGACCGACCTCCTCCACCTCGACCACCGCACCGCGCAGGCCGGCCGGCTCGCCGACTCCGTCGCCGTGCTCAGCGGGGCCAGGTCCGGCCGCCGCTGGGCCCGCCCGATCGTCATGGAGTCGATCCTGCGCGGCGCCATGGGCCGGATCAGCGGCTACCAGCGGGTGCGGCTGCACTCCAGCAGCGACGCGGCCGTCGCCGGCCACGCGGCCGAGGGCGTCATGCACGCGCTGGCCGAGCTCATGGACAACGCGGCGAACTTCTCGCCGCCCACCGCAGAGGTGCACGTCTACGTGGAGGAGGTCCCCGCCGGCGTCATCATCGCCGTCGAGGACAGCGGCCTGGTCATGAGCGACGTCCAGCAGCGCCGCGCCGAGGCCGCCGTCGGCTCCGCCCCGCAGGACCTGGCCGGCCTCTCCGGCACCCGCCTCGGCCTCGCGGTCGTCGGCCGCCTCGCCCGCAAGCACGGCCTGACCGTGTCGTTCCGCCCCTCCGCGCGCGGCGGCACCGGCGCCCTCCTGATGCTGCCTCAGGAACTCATCAGCCACACGCCCGCGGAACCGACCGTCGCCCCCGCCGACCCGCTGCCGCCCGTCTCGGGCCGCGCCGTGGCCGCACCCGCACCCGCACCCGCGGCGGCCGTCCCGCCGCCGGCCGCTCCGGTACCCGAGCCCGAGACCGTGCACGACAGCGCGGCCGAAAGCACCGGCGAGCACCCGCGGTTCGGCGAGAGCGGACTGCCGCAGCGCCGGCGCGGCCGGGCGATGGCCGCCGCCCACCCCGAAGGCCCCGACACCGCTACGGGCGCACCCGCCGAGGGCCCGCGCACCGGCGCGGCCGCCGGCGCGGCGAACCGGTTCGGCACCTTCCGCCGAGCGGTCCGCGGCACCTCCGCCGGCCGGCCCGCCGGCGAACCGCCGGGCGACGCGGGAGCGGAGTCCGGCGGGGCGGCGGACGCGACGCGCTCCCCCGCCACCGCGCCCGCCCCGCGGGACCCGGCCGCCCCCGCAGCGTCCGCACCCGAAGACCACCCCGGCACCCCCGCCGTACCGTCCGATCCGGCCGGCCCGGCGTCCGCCCCCCGGACGCCGTCGCCGTCCTCGAACCCCCCGTACCCGGAAGGCACCCCGTAATGACCGGCTCCACCACCGACGAGAAGCTCAGCTGGCTCCTGGAGGGCCTGCTGGAACGCACCCCGGGCACCCGGCACGCCCTGGTGCTGTCCCGCGACGGACTCAAGCTCTGCCGCACCCCCGAGCTCTCCGTCGACCAGGCCGACCAGCTCGCCGCGATAGCCGCCGGCATCCAGAGCCTGTCGCACGGTGCCTCCGTGGAGTTCGGCGACGGCACGGGCGGGGTGCGCTCCGCCATCGCCGAGTTCTACGGCGGCATCCTGTTCATCGTGGAGGCCGGCGAGGGGGCGCACCTCGCGGTCGTCGCCGACGAGGACGCCGACGCCGGCCTCGTCGGCCACAACATGTCCGAGCTGGTGGAGCAGTTGGGCGAGCACCTGGTCGCGAGGCCCCGGGGATGAGCCGCGGCAGGCCGGGCCGGGACGACTCCCCCGACCGCCTCTACACCCTGACCGGCGGCCGCAGCCGCGCCGGTTCCGACGCCTTCGACCTGGTGACCCTGGTGGTCTCCGAGAGCGACCCGGTGCCCGGCATGCAGTCCGAGCACGCGGCGATCCTGCGCATGTGCCGTCTCCCGACGGCGGTGGTGGAGGTCGCGGCCGGGCTCGGCCTGCCGGTGTCGATCACGCGGATCCTCCTGGCCGACCTGCACGACACCGGCCGGATCAGCGCCCGTCACCCCCGTGCGTCGTACCGCCTTCCCGATCACGACATCCTGGAGCAGGTGCTCGTTGGACTCCGTAACCTCTGATCAGCGCCAGACCCTGCGCAGCACCGCCGACAACGGGCTGAAGATCGTCGTCGTCGGCGGTTTCGGAGTCGGCAAGACCACCCTGGTCCGCTCGGTCAGCGAGATCCGTCCGCTGAACACCGAGGAGACGATGACCCAGGCCGGCGAGGGCGTCGACGACACCGACGGCGTCGCCGCGAAGTCGGCCACGACGGTGGCCTTCGACTTCGGTCGGATCTCGCTCGACGCCCACAACGTCCTGTACCTGTTCGGGGCGCCCGGCCAGGAGCGGTTCTGGTTCCTCTGGGACCGGCTGTTCTCCGGGACGCTCGGCGCGGTCGTGCTCGTGGACACCCGCAGGCTCGCCGACTCCTGGTACGCCATCGACCGCCTGGAACACCACGGGACGCCGTTCGTCGTCGCCTGCAACGACTTCGGCGGTCCCGCCCACACCCCCGCCCAGATCCGCGGGGCCCTCGACCTCGCCGACGAGGTCCCGCTGGTCTTCTGCGACGCCCGGTCGCGGGAGTCGAGCAAGCAGGTCCTCATCGCGCTCGTCGAGCACCTGCGGACCGTCGTCGCCCCGGCCGAGCGGCCGGTCCCGCAGCCGATACCGGAGCCCGCCCCGTGACCCTCCCCGAGCAGCCGCCCGTCCTCCTGAGCGGGCCCCGGTTCCAGACCGACCCCAACGAGCTGTACCGGCAGATCCGGCGCGAGCACGGAGCGGTCGCCCCCGTCGTCCTCGACGGCGACGTGCCCGCCTGGCTGGTCCTCGGCTACCGCGAGCTCCACCAGGTCACCAGCGACCCGGTGCTCTTCTCCCGGGACTCCGAGCTGTGGAACCAGTGGGACGCCATCCCGGCGGACTGGCCCCTGCTGCCCATGATCGGCCGCAAGCAGCCGTCGATCCTGTACACCGTCGGCGAGCGCCACCGCGAGCGGGCGGCCGTCATCTCGGACGCCCTGGAGGCGATCGACCCGTTCGTCCTGAAGGAACGGGCCGAGCGGTTCGCCGACGAGCTGATCGACGGGCTGTGCGGGAAGGGCGCCTGCGACATCATCGCCGAGTACGCGATGCTGCTGCCGGTGCGCGTCCTCGCCAGCGTGTACGGCTTCGCCGACGAGCAGGGCCCGGCGCTCGTCACCGCCATGAACGACATGATCAACGGTCAGGAGGGCGCGCTGGAGGGCCAGCGCCACCTGGCCGAGTCCATGTTCGCCCTGCTCGCCGCGAAGGCGGAGGCGCCGGGCGACGACGTGGCCTCCCGGATGCTCGGCAACACCGCCGGCTTCACGGTCGAGGAGGTCGCCCAGGACCTCATGGTGATGATGGCCGCCGGCCACCAGCCCACGGCCGACTGGATCGGCAACTCGCTGCGGCTGATGCTCACCGACGACCGGTTCGCGGCCTCGCTCTCCGGGGGCCGGCACAGCGTCGGCGAGGCGATGAACGAGGTGCTGTGGGAGGACACCCCCACGCAGAACGTCGCCGGCCGGTGGGCCTCCCGCGACACCCACCTCGGCGGGCGCCGGATCGGCCGCGGCGACCTGCTGCTCCTCGGTCTGGCCGCCGCGAACGCGGACCCGCACGTGCGGGCCGACTCGGGCCGGCTCACCGGCGGCAACAACGCCTACCTGTCCTTCGGCCACGGCGAGCACCGCTGCCCCTTCCCCGCCCAGGAGGTCGCCGAGACCATCGCCCGGACGGGGATCGAGGTGCTGCTCGACCGGCTGCCGGACGTGGACCTCGCGGTCGCCGAGGGCGCCCTCGCCCGGCGGCCCTCCCCCTGGCTGCGCGGCCTCACCGCGCTTCCCGTGACGTACACCCCGACCCCCGCACTTGGAGCACTCGGATGACCTGCCCGCACGCCCACGCCGCCGCGTCCGGCACCGACGCCATCACCCTGGACCCGTTCGTCGCCGACCTCGACGGCGAGAGCGCCCGGCTGCGGGCGGCGGGCCCGCTGGCCCGCGTCGTCCTGCCCGGCGGGGTCGCCTGCTGGGCCGTCACCCACCACGCCGAGGCGCGGCGGCTGCTCACCGACGCCCGCCTGGTCAAGGACATCGACGTCTGGGGCGCCTGGCAGCGCGGCGAGATACCCATGGACTGGCCGCTGATCGGCCTGGCGAACCCCGGCAGGTCGATGCTGACGGTCGACGGCGACGAGCACCGGCGGCTGCGCACGCTGGTCGCGCAGGCGCTGACCGCGCGCCGGGTGGAGCGGCTGCGCGAGGGCATCGAGGCACTGACCACGGGCATGCTGGACCGGCTCGCGGAGCGCCCGGCCGGCGAGGTCGTGGACCTGAAGGCGGAGTTCGCGTACCCGCTGCCGATGAACGTGGTGAGCGACCTCATGGGCGTCGACGCGGCCGACCACCCGCGGATGAAGGCCCTGTTCGAGAAGTTCTTCTCGACGCAGACCCCGCCCGAGGAGGTGCCGCAGATGATGGCGGACCTCGGCGCCCTGTTCGCGGGGATCGTGGCGGGCAAGGCGGAGAAGCCCGGGGACGACCTGACCAGCGCGCTGATCGAGGCGTCGGAGGGCGGCGACCGGCTCTCCACGGAGGAGATCACCAACACCCTCCAGCTGATGGTGGCGGCCGGGCACGAGACGACGATCAGCCTGATCGTCAACGCCGTCGTGGCCCTGGAGACCCACCCCGAGCAGCGCGCCCTGGTGCTCGCCGGCGAGGTGCCGTGGGCGAACGTGATCGAGGAGACCCTGCGCTGGTCGACGCCGACCTCGCACGTGCTGATCCGCTTCGCCACCGAGGACATCGAGGTGGGCGACCGGATCCTGCCGAAGGGCGACGCGCTGATCGTGTCGTTCGGCGCGATCGGCCGCGACGAGGAGCAGCACGGTCCGACGGCGGGCGAGTTCGACGTGACCCGTGCGCCGAACCGTCACATCTCCTTCGGCCACGGTCCGCACGTCTGCCCGGGCGCGGCCCTGTCGCGGCTGGAGGCGTCGGTGGCCCTGCCGGCCCTGTACGCGCGCTTCCCGGGGCTGCGCCTCGCCGTGCCGCGCGAGGAGCTGCGGAACAAGCCGGTGGTCACGCAGAACGACCTGTTCGACCTCCCGGTCGTACTGGCCTGACGGCCGCAGGCGTCCGGCAGCGTAGCAGCGGGGTTCCCTCCCCGGGCGGAGAACGGCCTACTCTCCGCGCCCGATCGTGTTCATGCGGTAGTCATGAGCCCGGGAGGGAACACCTTGATCTTCAGCCTGAGCCGCCGCCGGAAGTCTGTCCCCACGAGCGCCGCCTGTCCGTACGCGTCGGGCCCCGACGGCCCCGCGCCGGCGGGCGCGCCACCGGGGCGGGCCGGGGCGGTGCCGACGGACCTGCGCGAGGCGGAGGAGTTCGTCCGGCAGTTCCACCGCGAGCAGCCGGGCGCGGGCGACGTGGAGCTCAGGGTGCGTGCGGTCCGGTCCGAGATCGGCCTGACGGGAACCTATGAACACACGGCCGAGGAGCTGGCGTTCGGTGCCCGGGTCGCATGGCGGAACGCGGCCCGCTGCATCGGCAGGCTGTACTGGCGGAGCCTGGTGGTGCGGGACCTGCGGCACGTGTCGGCGGCCGACGACGTCGCCGCCGACTGCTTCGCCCACCTGCGGCAGGCCGGCAACGGCGGCCGGATCCGCCCGGTGATCTCCGTCTTCGCCCCGGACCGGCCGGGCCGCCCCGGGCCGCGGATCGTCAACGACCAGCTGGTCCGGTACGCGGGGCACCGCGCGCCCGACGGCGGCTGGACCGGCGATCCGCGCGGGGCGCCGCTGTCCGAGCGGGCCGTCGGCCTGGGCTGGAAGCGGAACGAGGAGCGGTTCCAGGTGCTGCCGCTGATGGTCGAGGAGCGTCCCGGCGACCGGCCGCGGTGGTACGAACTCCCGGACGACGCCGTGCACGAGGTCGCGCTCACCCACCCCGAGCAGGCGTGGTTCGCGGACCTGGGGCTGCGCTGGTACGCGGTGCCCGCGATCAGCGACATGGCGCTGGAGATCGGCGGGGTGCGCTATCCGGCGGCGCCGTTCAACGGCTGGTACATGGGCACGGAGATAGGCGCCCGGAACCTCGCCGACGCCGAGCGCTACGACCTGCTCCCGGTGGTCGCGGACCGGCTGGGCCTGGACCGGTCGAGCGAGCGCACGCTGTGGCGCGACCGGGCGCTCGTCGAGCTCAACGTGGCGGTGCTGCACTCCTTCCAGGAGGCCGGGGTGACGATGGCCGACCACCACACCGAGTCGGAGCGCTTCCTCCGGCACATCGACCGGGAGCGCCGCCTGGGCCGGGCCACTCCCGCCGACTGGAGCTGGATCGTCCCGCCGGTGTCCGGGTCCGCGACCCCGGTGTTCCACCGCTACTACGACCCGGTGGACCCTTCCCTGCGACCGGCGTTCGTCCCCCGCGCGCCAGGCGTCGTGGGGCAGACGGGGATGTGACGGCAGGCCCTAGGGTGCGGCGGAACTCTCCAGGATGCCCTTGAGGGTGCGTTCGTCCTTCGGCATCTCCTTGCGGACGTGGGGGCGGACGACGAGGGGGACGAGGGCCTTTCCGATGCCGTGGCCCTCGAAGTCGAGCGAGAGGGTCAGGCGTGACCGCTCGCCGTCGTCGAGGGGTTCGATGGTGCCCTGGACGTCGCCGCGTACGGGGCCGTCGATGCCGTGCACGTGCCAGTGCCTCGGCGGGTCGAGTTCGACGACCTGCATGGTCTGGGTGATCTCGCGTCGGCCGAGGCGCCGGGTGACGGCGACCTTCGACCCGACGCCGAAGGGGGCGTCCCCGAGCCTGCGGACGGAGACCGCGCTCTCCTGCCAGGCGGGCAGGTGCGTGGGGTCGGTCACGTAGCCGAAGACGTCGGCGGGCGTGCGGGAGATGTCGATGGATTCCGTGATGGCGGCCATGATGCCTTCTTCGTCCGACGGGAGGCCTCGTCGGCATCCGCTCGCCGGCGCGGACTCATTGTCGCTTCGTACGAATTGTCCCACTCGGGGCGGTGTCGGGCCAGCGTCGATCTGAGTAGCGGTACTCATGTCGGCGCGGGGCGACGGCGGGACCATGACGCGAGGACGGTACAGGGGTGCGGAGGGGGCGGCATGCGCAAGGTCGTGGGTGGTCTGGTGACGGCGGGGCTGGCGGTCGGCGCGCTGGTGCTGGCGTACGCGGTGGGGGCGCCGCCCGGCGCGGTGCTCGCCGTCGGCGCGGGGGTCCTCGGGCTGCTGTGGCTCCTGCTGCTCCTGACGACGCCGTGGAACCTCTACTTCCGGGCCCACGCGGTGCTCGCCGAGATCGCGGTCAGCCGGGAGAAGGGGATCGCCGTCCCGAAGGAGCGGGACGCCGAGGCGGGGCGCATCGCGCGGGTGATGCTGCGGGTCGCCGTCGCCGGCCATCTGGCGACGGCGGCCGCGGCGGTGGCGGCGGCCGCCGCGACGGGCCGCGAGGCGGGCTACTGGTGTGCCGGGTTCTTCCTCGCGAGCACGTTCTTCCGGCCCGCCGGCGCGTACTTCGGGCAGCTGCGGCGCAGGCTCGGCACGCTCCTCAGGGAGGTCACGCACCCGCGTGACGACGTGGTGGCGCTGCGCGACCGGGTGGCCGCACTGGAGGGCGGCGCCTCGGTCCTCGACGGCAAGGCGGAGGAGCAGTACCGGGCGCTCGCCGAGCTGCGCCGCACCGCGGACGCCATCGCCCTCTCGGCGCACGAGCGCGCCGACGCCACCGACCGGAAAATCGCCGCCCTGGCGCGGGAGTTCGAGTCGACGGTGAACCGGCTGACCGACAACGAGGAGATCATCACCGGCCTCAAGGCGTTCCTGAGGCTGCTGCGGGCCACCGACGCGGTCGACGGCTCCGCGCCGTCGTGACCGGCGGCGGGGTGGGGCCGCGGCCGTGACGGGCTGCGGCCGGGTGGGGCCATCGCCGTGACCGGCCGCTTCCCACCCGCTTGCCGGTCTCCAGGTTGCGGCTAATGTCGATATATAGGCCACAAGTTCATCCGGCTGCCGTGTCCGCACGGCGAGGGGAAGGGGGGCGGACGAAAGGAGCCTCCCATGACCCGTACATTGCGGGCTGCGATAGCCCTGGCCGGCGCCGCCGCATTCTCCCTGGGCGCGGTGGCGACCAGTGGCGCGGCCCAGCCGGGCACGGGATCGGCGGCACAGGACGACGTGAGGATCGGCCTGCTGCTGCCGGAGAGCAAGACCACGCGGTACGAGAAGTTCGACCGGCCCTACATCGAGGCCAAGATCAAGGAGCTGGCCCCCGGGGCCCAGATCGACTACTACAACGCCGCGGAGAGCGCCACGACCCAGCAGCAGCAGGTCAACACCGCGCTCGCCAAGGGCGACCAGGTCCTCATCCTGGACGCCGTGGACGCCAAGTCCATCCAGTCCTCCGTGCAGAAGGCCCACGACGCGGGCGTCAAGGTCGTCGCGTACGACCGCCTCGCGCAGGGTCCGGTCGACTCCTACGTCTCGTACGACAACCGCAAGGTGGGCGAACTCCAGGGCCAGGCGCTCGTGGACGCGCTCGGCGACAAGGCCGGCAGCGGCGTGATCGTGATGCACAACGGTTCGCCGACCGACCCGAACGCGGCGGAGTTCAAGGCGGGCGCGCACTCGGTCCTCGACGGCAAGGTGAAGATCGGCAAGGAGTACGACACCCCCAACTGGGACCCGAACAACGCCAACCAGCAGATGTCCGGCGCGATCAGCGCCCTCGGCAAGGACAAGATCGTCGGCGTCTACTCCGCCAACGACGGACTGGCCGCGGGCATCTCGACCGCCCTCAAGGCGGCGGGCATGAACGTGCCGCTGACCGGTCAGGACGCCCAACTCGACGCGATCCAGCGGATCCTGCTCGGCACCCAGACCATCACCATCGAGAAGCCGTACAAGCCGGAGGCCGACATCGCCGCGACGATGGCCGTCGACCTGGCCGAGGGCAAGCCGCTCCCGGCCGACCTGGTGCCCACCACCGTCACCAGCGGCAGCGGCCAGAAGGTGCCGGCGAACCTGCTGACCCCGGTCGTCGTCGACAAGACCAACATCAAGGACACCGTCGTCAAGGACGGTCTCTACACGGTCCAGGAGATCTGCACCCCGACGTACGCGGCGGCCTGCAAGGAGGCCGGTCTCCAGTAGCGACGAGCGCCCCGGCCCAGCTCTCCGTGAGGAGGCGGTTCCTTTGCAGGAGTCACCCGTGCTCACCCTGCGGGGGATCTCCAAACGGTTCGGCGCGGTCCAGGCGCTGAAGGGATTCGATCTGGAGGTGCGCCCCGGCGAGGTCGTGGCGCTCGTCGGCGACAACGGCGCCGGCAAGTCCACGGCCGTCAAGACCATCGCCGGGGTGAACCCGCCCGACGAGGGCGTCATCGAGTGGGAGGGCCGGCCGGTCTCGATCAACCGGCCCCACGACGCCCAGAACCTCGGCATCGCCACCGTCTACCAGGACCTGGCCCTGTGCGACAACCTCGACGTCGTCGCCAACCTGTTCCTCGGCCGCGAGCTGCGCCGCTTCGGCGTGCTCGACGAGGTCCGCATGGACCAGCGGGCGCACGAGCTCCTCGACACGCTGTCGATCCGCATCCCGAGCGTCCGCATCCCCGTCGCGTCCCTCTCCGGCGGCCAGCGGCAGACGGTGGCCATCGCCCGCTCGCTGATCGGCGCGCCGAAGGTCGTGATCCTCGACGAGCCGACCGCCGCACTGGGCGTGGAGCAGACCGCGGAGGTCCTCGACCTGGTGGAGCGGCTCCGCGTACAGGGTCTCGGGACGATCCTGATCAGTCACAACATGGTGGACGTGATGGCCGTCGCGGACCGGATCGCCGTCATGCGCCTCGGCCGGAACAACGGCGTCTTCGACAAGAGCTCCACGACCACCGAGGAGATCATCTCCGCCATCACCGGCGCCACCGACAGCGCCGTCACCCGCCGCCAGGCCCGCAAGCGGGAGGAGGAGCGATGAAGCGCGACCGACGCGTCCCGGGCCCCGACGACGCCACCCAGGAACCGGCACCCGGTGCCCTTCCGGCCGTCGACACCCGGCTCCTCGTCCGCGAGGAGGGCCTGAAGGGGTACCTCGGGGAGTTCCGGCGCAAGCTGCGCAGCGGTGAGCTGGGCTCCCTTCCCGTGGTGCTGGCCGTGATCATCATCTGGACGGTGTTCGGCAGCCTGGACAGCACGTTCCTCTCGGCGCAGAACCTCTCCGACCTCAGCCAGCAGATCGTCGGCACCGGCATGATCGCCGTCGGCATCGTCTTCGTCCTGCTGCTCGGCGAGATCGACCTGTCCGTCGGTTCGGTGAGCGGCCTGTGCGCCGCGATCTTCGCCGTGCTCAACGTGCTGAACGGGATGAACGAGTGGCTGGCGCTGCTGATCGCCCTGCTGGGCGGCGCCGCGGTCGGGCTCATCCAGGGGTTCTTCTTCGCGAAGGTCGGCGTGCCGGCGTTCGTCGTCACCCTGGCGGGCAACCTCGCCTGGAACGGCTTGATGCTCCAGATCCTCGGCACCAGCGGCACGGTCAACATCCCCGGCGAGAGCATCGTCTCCCGGCTCTACTCGACGATCTACCACAGCCCGGCCGCCGCGTACGTGACGGCGGCGGTCGGGGTCGGGCTCTTCCTGGCGGCCTCGCTGCTCGACGCCCGGCGCCGCCGCTCGGCGCGGGTGCCGTCCCGGCCGGTCGCCGAGATCGTGCTGCGCACGGTCGTGCTCGCCGCCATCGCGTTCGCCACCGCGTACATCCTCAACCAGTACCAGGGGCTTCCGCTGGCCCTCCTCGTCTTCCTGATCCTGCTGGTGCTCCTGGACTTCGTGCTGCGGCGCACCACCTACGGCCGGCGGATCTTCGCGGTGGGCGGCAACATCGAGGGCGCGCGCAGGGCGGGCATCAGCGTCGCGTTCGTCCGCATGACCGTGTTCTCGATCTCCGGGACCATGGCGGCGGTCGGCGGCCTGTTCCTCGCCGGCCAGATCCAGTCCGCGAGCCAGACCTCCGGCGGCGGCAACCTGCTCATGAACGTGATCGCCGCAGCCGTCATCGGCGGCACCAGCCTCTTCGGCGGACGCGGCTCGGTCTGGTCCGCGCTCCTGGGCGCGCTGGTGATCGGCTCGATCCAGTCCGGCATGAACATCATGGGCGTCAGCAACGCCGTCCAGTTCATGATCACCGGTTCGGTCCTCCTGGCCGCCGTGGTCGTCGACTCCCTCTCCCGGCGCACCCAGAAGGCGGCGGGCCGCGCCTGATCCACCGGCGTGGGAAAGGAGACGTCCATGGCAGAGGACGCGCAGGCCGGCGCGGACCGGACGCACGGCCGCGACGAGAGCAGGATGGAGCGCGCCGACCGGCGCTGGCAGGAGCTGATGCAGGAGATCCGGGTGGCGCAGACCGGCGTCCAGGTCATCCTCGGCTTCCTCCTCACCGTGGCCTTCACCCCGCACTTCCAGGGGCTCGGGCAGACCGACAAGACCATCTACGTCGTCACGGTCGTCCTCGGGTCGCTGGCGACGGGTGCGCTCATCGGCCCCGTGGCCTTCCACCGGATCGTGTCGGGGCGGCGGATCAAACCCCAGGCGGTGGTCTGGGCCTCGCGGCTGACCTTCACCGGGCTGATCCTGCTCCTGACGACGCTGACGGCGGCCCTCCTCCTGGTGCTGCGGGTGGCCACGGACGATGCGTACGTGCCCTGGCTGATCGCCGGCGTCCTCGCCTGGTACCTGATCTGCTGGTTCGCGCTGCCGCTGTGGGCGCGGTTCCGGTACACCGACAGCGAGTGACGCCGGCGCGGTCAGGAGCGGTCGTCGTCCGACCCCGGGCCGATGGTGAGCTCGAAGTCGCCGTCGTACTTCTCGTGGCCGGCGATCACGGCCACCTCGACGACCTCGCGGCCGACCTCGCCCCGGACGATGAGGGGGTCCTTCCGGAGGTCGCGCATGAGGGCCACGCACATGCCGATCATCACGAGGACGAAGGGCGCCGCGACGAGGATGGTGAGGTTCTGGAGGCCGGCGAGGGCGTCGCCCTGGCCGTCACCGATGAGGAGCATGATGGCGGCGACGGCGCCCGTGACGACACCCCAGAAGACGACGACGGGCCGGGTGGGTTCGAAGGCGCCGCGCTGGGAGAGCGTGCCCATGACGATCGAGGCGGCGTCCGCGCCCGAGACGAAGAAGATCCCCACGAGGATCATCACGAGCAGGCTCATGACGCCGGTCATCGGGAACTCCTGGAGCAGTCCGAACAGCTGCCCCTCGGGGGTGGTCTCGCCGGCCAGCTCGCCCTGCTCGCGGAGCTTCATCGCCGTACCGCCGAAGATCGCGAACCAGACCAGGCTGACGGTGCTGGGGACGAGGATGACGCCGCCGACGAACTGGCGGATGGTGCGGCCGCGGCTGATGCGGGCGATGAACATGCCGACGAACGGCGTCCAGGAGATCCACCAGGCCCAGTAGAAGACGGTCCAGCTGCCCAGCCAGTCGTGGATGTCCGCGCCGCTGGTCGCCTCGGTGCGGCCGGCGAGCTGCGGCAGGTCGCCGATGTAGGCGGCGAGGGAGGTGGGCAGCAGGTCGAGCACGACGATGGTCGGTCCCGCCACGAAGACGAAGACGGCGAGCACGGCGGCGAGCACCATGTTGATGTTGGACAGCCACTGGATGCCCTTCTCCACGCCGGAGACGGCGGAGAGCACGAAGGCCACGGTCAGGACGGCGATGATGGCGACCAGCAGTCCCGTGCCGGTCTTCTCCATCCATCCCAGTTCCTCGAAGCCGCTGCCGATCTGGAGCGCGCCGAGGCCGAGTGAGGCCGCGGAGCCGAAGAGCGTCGCGAAGATGGCCAGGATGTCGATGACCCGGCCGGGCCCGCCGTACGCCCGCCGCTCGCCCATCAGCGGGACGAAGACGGCGCTGATGGTCTGCCGGCGGCGGCGCCGGAAGGTGGAGTACGCGATGGCGAGGCCGACCACGGCGTAGATCGCCCAGGGGTGGAGCGTCCAGTGGAAGAGCGTGGTGGCCATCGCGGTCTCCATCCGCTCGGCCGAGTCGGCGGGGCGGGTGCCGGGCGGCGGGGTGCCGTAGTGCGCCAGGGGTTCGCTGACGCCGTAGAACATGAGGCCGATGCCCATGCCGGCGCTGAACATCATGGCGATCCACGACACCGTGCGGAACTCGGGGCCCTCGTCCTCCTGGCCGAGGGTGATCCGGCCGTAGCGGCTGATGGCGAGCCACAGGGCGAACACCACGAACCCGGACGCGACGAGCATGAACGCCCAGCCGCCGTTGCGGATGAGTCCGTCGAGGAGCTTGCTGGAGGTGCTCTCCAGGCTGTCCGTGGCGGTGGCGCCCCACACGACGAAGGCGACGGTGAGGACGGCGGTGACGCCGAAGACGATCCGGTCGGTGCGGGCCCGGTGGTGCTGGTCGGGGCGGCCGGGCAGGTCCGCCGTCACGGGCAGCGGCGCCCCGCCCGCCCGTGGGGCGTCCGCCCGGCGGCCGTCGGGCTTCCGTTCTTCCTGCGACACGAAAGACACCTTTCACGGCATCGGGAACAAATGTGACGATGTCTCCGTAAGGCAACCACAGACCGGACGGGGCCAGTCGGGGGACACACGCGGCGCGGACCGACGTATCCTCGGCCCGGCATCCGACGACGGACGGAAGAGGACGGAAACGGTGGCGGACAGACGCAGGACCGGCGCGGCGGCCGCGGACGGCGGCCCCCGTCCGCCCCTCACCGACACCCCCGCCACGGCCGCGGCCCCGCTCGGCGCCCGGGCCCGCGAGGCCGTCCTCCAGCGCATCGTCGACCGGCGGTACGCGCAGGGGGCGCGCCTGGTCGAGCGCGAGGTCGCCGAGGAACTCGGCATGTCCCGCGTACCGGTGCGCGAGGCGCTCCGCGCCCTGGTCACCGAAGGCCTCCTGGAACTGCTCCCGCACAGCGGCGTCCGCGTGCGGCGCCTCGAACGGACCGACGTGGAGCACCTGTACGAGGTGTGGGAGCCGCTCGCGGTCCAGGCCTCACGGCTCGCGGCGCGGGCCGTGGCGGCGGGCGGCGCCGAGGGGCTCGCCGCGCTCCGGTCCACCCTCCACCAGGCCGAGTCGGCGGCCGCGGCCGACGAGGGGACCCGCGAGGTGGCCGCTCACACCGCCTTCCACGAGGGCGTCGTCGCACTGTCGGGCAACCCGCTCCTCGGGCGCACCATGGAGCAGCTGAGCTGGCAGCTGCGGCTGGTGTTCGGCCTGCGCGAGGAACCCGCCCACATGCGCGCCCAGCACGCCGAGATGTACCGGCACATCGCGGCGGGCGACCCGGAGGCCGCGGCGGCGAGCACGCTGCTGCACGTGCGCGACAGCAGGGCCGTCGCCCTGCGCTCCCTCTTCGGCGACAGCTGACGCTATTTGTATACCAAGAGCGGGACGGAGGCACCCTCCCGGCCCCCTCTCACGCCCTTCCCGGCAGAGAAGCCGCACAAAAGGAGACCTGATCCCGGCCGTTGAATCAACCTCTTGTCCGTCGTCTCGACGTTGGTATACAAAACGGGGAAGTCATCGGCCTACTCCCCAGGAGCTCCCGTGCGCGTCGAAGCCACTCCCCCGTCCTCCCCCTCGTCCACTGGCGCGCTGTCCCGCCGCACGGTGCTGGCCGGGGCCGCCGCGCTCGCCGGCACGACCGCGGCGACGGCCGCGACGGCGGGCACCGCCCACGCGGCGGACACCGGTTCCGGACCCACCGCGTCCGCCGCGGCCGGCGGCACGGGGCACCGCGCGCGGACCGTGGTCTTCCGGAACGTGCGGGTGCTCGGTGCGGCGCGGGCCACGGACCTGGTGGTCGTCGACGGCCGGATCTCGGACGGCCCGGCGCCCCGGGGCGCGAAGGTGGTCGACGGCGGCGGCCGGATCGCGCTGCCGTCCCTGGTCGACGCCCACATCCACCCCGACAAGACGACGTGGGGCGGCTCGTGGGTGTCGCGGCGGCCCGCGAACGCCATCGCCGACTACGTCGCCCAGGACGTGGAGCTGTTCCGCAGCCAGCGCCGACCCGTCGTGGAGCGCGCGTACGGCCTGATGTCCCACGCCGTCGCCCGCGGCACCCGGGCGATGCGCGCCCACGCCGACGTGGCGCCCGCCTACGGCCTCGCCGGCGTGGAGGGACTGGCCGAGGCCCGAGAGCGGCTGCGGCACGCCCTGGACGTCCAGATCGTGGCCTTCCCGCAGCACGGCGTGATCCGGACCCCGGGCACGGCGGCGCTCCTGGAGAAGGCGGCGCGCACGGGCCTCGTCGACATGATCGGCGGCATCGACCCGATCGGCTTCGACCAGGCCCTCGACGAGCAGCTCGACACCGTCTTCGGCATCGCCGACCGGCACGGCGTCGGCGTCGACATCCACCTGCACGACCGCGGCGAGAAGGGCGTCAAGGCCATGCGCGGCATCATCGACCGCACGCGCGCCCTGTCGCTGGCCGGCAAGGTCACCGTCAGCCACGTCTTCTGCCTGCCCGGCCTGACGGATCGTGAACTCGGCTCCCTCGCCACCGACCTGGGCGCGCAGGACATCGCCCTCACGACGGTCGCGCCGTCCGACTCCCTGGTCCTGCCGATCGCCCGGCTGCGCGAGCACGGCGTGCGCGTCGGCCTCGGCTCCGACGGCGTGCGCGACTCCTGGAGCCCGTTCGGGAACGCCGACATGATGCACCGTGCGCACATCCTGGGCTGGGTGACGGACGTGCGCCTCGACGACGAACTGGCGGAGTGCTACCGCGTCGCGACCCACGGCGGCGCGGACGTGATGGGCCTCGCGCACGCCGACTTCGCGCCCGGCGCGCCGGCCGACTTCGTCCTCGTGCGGGGCGAGTGCCTGCCCCAGGTCGTCGTCGACATGCCCCGCCGGGACATGGTCGTGCACGGCGGCGTCGTCGTGGCCCGCGACGGGGAGTTCCTCGACTGACGCACCCGCAGGTGGGGGCGGCGGAGGGCGGGCGTTGCGTAGGCTCGAAGCGAGCGTTCCGCGTACCCGCACCGCGCCGTCCCTACGCCGAGGAGAGCCCCATGACCACCGCCGAAGAAGGACGGCAGCAACTGGACGCGGTCAGCGTCCTCAACGCGAAGAGGACCCTCCTCCAGCTGCTCGCCCGGGCGGGGGTCTGGTCGGGCGACGCGGAGGAGCTCATCGGCTTCGTCGAGGCCGGTGCCCTCGCGCTCGCGTACGAGGAGGTCGGCAAGGGGCCGTGGGACGCGCCCGAGGCGAAGGACGAGCCGTACGCGGCCGGCTGGCGGGACGGCACCCGGGCCGTCACCGAGGCGCTCGGCGACATCGCCGAACGGGCCCTGCGGAGCGCCGTCGCCGCCGACCCGACGACCGGCTCCCCGGACGAACGCCCGCCGGTGGGGCGGACGGAGCTCGCGCGGACGAAGGTCGCGATGACCCCGCTCTACCTGTCGTTCACGGACGAGTCCGACCTCGACCCCGAGGTCACCGATCAGGTGCTCAGGGCCGTCCTCGGCACGATGAGCTCCCGGCAGCGCTCCCGGTACGCGGGACGCCTGACCGAGTTCGCGGCCACCCACCGCGCGCACCTCGAAAGGCTGTACGCCGAGTACGGCCCCGGCAGCGCCATCGCGATCCACGGCCGCTACTCGCTCGTCCACTCCCCCACCAGCGTCGCCGTGCTGGAGCGGCTCGCCACGGCGCCCGAGGCGCTGCACGAGGAGTGGGACGCCGCCGAGCTGCCGCCGGCCTGGCTGGACGGACTGACCACGGCCTGGGGTGAGCCGGGGGCCTGACGGGCGGTCCGGTGGGCGCGGTCCGGTGGACGGGGTCCGGTGACCGGTCGGGCGAGGGGCTCGCGAGGGGGCCGGCGGTCCGGTGGGCGGTCTGGTGATCGACACCCGGAAGAGATAGGTTAGGCTCACCTAACAACGCCTCGCGATGGTCGCTGCCCGGCCCACCCCTGCCCGGGGAGCCCGTGGCCGCGCCCCAGCACCCCCTGCCCGGAGACAAGGATCCACCATGCCTTCTGTGTTCACCCCCCTTCGCCGTCGCGTCCTCGCGGCGGGCGCCGCCGCGGTCTCGCTCGGCCTGATGGTGACCGGGTGCGGTTCGGACGAGAAGAAAGACGACGCTGCGGGCTCGGCGGCCAAGGCTCCGGCGGGCGCCTTCCCCGTCACCATCAAGAGCGCTCTCGGTGACGCGGTCATCAAGGACAAGCCCAAGCGCGTGGTGACCCTCGGCCAGGGCTCGGCCGAGACCGCCATCGCCCTCGGCAACGTCCCGGTGGGCATCGAGGAGTACCCCTGGGGCAGCGACAAGTCCGGCTACCTCCCCTGGATCCACGAGGCCGTGACGAAGTCCGGCGGCACGCTGCCCAAGCAGTTCAAGGGCGGCGAGGAGCTCGACATCGAGGCCATCACCGAGCTCGAGCCCGACGTCATCCTGGCCCCCTGGTCCGGCCTGACGCAGAAGCAGTACGACATCCTCAAGGACATCGCGCCCACCGTCGCCTACCCCGAGAAGGCGTGGAGCACGAACTGGGACCAGCAGATCGAGATCATCGCCAAGGCGCTCGGTCAGCCGGAGAAGGCCAAGGAGCTCGAGTCGAAGATCGACAAGCAGCTCGCCGACGCGGCCGCCTCCCGCCCCCACTACAAGAACGTCACGTTCTCGTACATCTACAACACCGGCCCCGGCAGCCTCGGCATCTTCAAGCCCGAGGAGCAGCGCGTCGCCATGGTCTCCAAGCTGGGCCTCAAGGTCGACCCGATCGTGAACACCTTCCCGGAGACCGAGGGCACCGACTCCGCCCTGATCGGCCTGGAGAACGCCAACAAGCTGGCGAAGAGCGACATCGCCTTCACCTTCTACATGGACGAGAAGTCCCGCAAGGCCGTCGAGGGCCAGCCGCTGTACGCGGCCATCCCGGCCGTGAAGAAGGGCGCCCTGGTCTACAGCCACGACACCCCGTTCGTCACCGCCTCCTCGATGATCAACCCGCTCACGGTGCCGTACAGCATCGAGCGCTACCTGCCGATGATCGACAAGGCCGTCGCCAAGGCCGGGAAGTAACAGCGGACCCAGCGTGACCACTCTCTCCCGGATCGGCCAGGGCCCCGTCGTGCGACGGGGCCCTGGCCGGCATGTCATGGCCGCCGTCCTCTGCCTGACCCTGCTCGCCCTCGCGCTGCTCGCCAGCGTCATGTTCGGCAGCAAGCCGACGTCCGCCGGCGACGTCCTGCGGGTCGTCACCGGCGGCGGCGACGACTACACCCGTACCGTCATCGAGAGCCGCTACCCGCGCACCGCGCTCGGGGTGCTCGCGGGTCTCTGCCTCGCCGTCGCCGGCACCCTGATGCAGGGCATCACGCGCAATCCGCTGGCCGAGCCCGGACTGCTGGGCATCAACGCGGGCGCGTCCGCCAGCATCGTCGCCGCCACCGCGTTCCTCGGCGCCTCCGGGCAGCGGGAGACCATCTGGTGGGCGCTGGTCGGCGCACTCGCGACCGGTGTCGTCGTCCACCTCATCGGCACGGCGGGCGGCGGCAACGGCCCGGTCCGCCTGGTCCTCGCCGGCGCGGTGCTCTCGGCCGTCCTCGCCGCCTTCATCCAGGCCGTCGCCCTGTCCAGGCCCCAGGTCTTCGACACCTACCGCTACTGGGTCGTCGGAGCGCTCGGCGGTCGCGGGTTCGACGCCGTGTGGGCGGTCCTGCCGTTCGCCGGGGCCGGCTTCGTCCTCGCGGCGCTGCTCGCGCCGGGGCTCAACGCCATGGCGATGGGCGACGACAAGGCGGCCTCGCTCGGCATCAGCCCCGCGCGCGTGAAGGGCGCCGGGCTGCTCGCCGCGACCCTGCTCGCCGGCGCCGCCACCGCGGCGGTGGGGCCCATCGCCTTCGTCGGACTCGCCGTCCCGCACCTCGTCCGGGCCCTGGTGGGCGCCGACTTCCGCCTGCAGATCCTGTTCTCCTCCCTCGCGGGACCCACCCTGCTGCTGTTCGCGGACGTCATCGGACGGGTCCTCCTGCGGCCGCAGGAGCTGATGGTCGGCGTCGTCACCGCGTTCGTGGGCGCCCCCGCCCTGCTCTTCGCCGTCCGCCGCATGAGGGGAGCGGCATGAAGACCGCCGAACCGACCGACACCGCGACCGAGACCCCGACCGACACCGCGGCCGGCCCGCGGGCCGCGGCGGCGCGCCGTCCGGCCCGGCCGCCGCGGCGCACCCTCGTACGGATCGGCCCCTGGGTCGCCGTGCCCGTGCGCCGCTCCTCCCTGATCGCCGCCGCCGTCACCCTGCTGCTGCTCCTGGGCGCCGCCACGGCGACGCTGTCGATGGGCCGGCTCGGCATCCACCTCGCCGACCTGCCGTCGGCCCTCATGAGCGAGGCCACGGGCAAGAACGCCTTCGTCCTGAACCGGCTGCGCGGCCCGCGGCTCGTGGTGGCCATCGCCACCGGCGCGGCCTTCGGCCTGTCCGGGGCCCTGTTCCAGTCCGTCACGCGCAATCCGCTGGGCAGCCCGGACGTGATCGGGCTCGGCGCAGGAGCCGGTGCGGGCGCGGCGGCCGCCGCGCTCTTCCTGCCCGACGCCATGCCGGTCGCCGTCGGCTCCCTGCTCGGCGCGCTGATCGCCATGGCCGTCGTCTACTTCGCCACCGGGACCGGTTTCCGCAGCCCGGGGCGGCTGGTGGTGGCGGGCATCGGTGTCGCCGCGATGGCGACGGCCCTGACCCAGTACGTGGTGTACGCCGTCGAGCGGGACAAGGCCAGCGCCCTCACCGCGTACATCAACGGCAGCCTGTCCGCCCGCTCCTGGGACGACGCGACGGTGATCTGGATCGTCCTCCTCGTGTCCGTGCCTTTCGCCGCGCTGCTCGCCCGGCCGCTGAGCATCGGCGAGATGGGCGACGACACCGCGACGGGTCTCGGCGCCCGCCCGGCCCGCACGGCCACCGCCGCGGTCGCCCTGTCGATCGTGCTCTCCGCCGGCGCCGTCAGTGTCGCGGGTCCGATCGCCTTCATCTCCCTGACGGCGCCCCAGATCGCCAAGCGCGTCACCCGCAGCGGCGGCCCCCACCTCGTCATGTCGACGCTCCTCGGCGCCCTGCTCCTCGTCCTCGCCGACCTCACCGCTCAGCAACTGCCCCTGTTCGACGACCTGCCGGTCGGCCTGTACACCATGGCCGTCGGCGGCGCGTACCTCGGCTACCTGCTGATCCGGGAGTGGCACCGGCCCGTGTGAGCCACCAGGGGACCCCCTAGGGGGTCCCGAGCTGCTCGCCGACCCGCACGTTCCAGCGGCCCGCGCGGCCGGTGAGGTGGACGGCGCTCAGGGGGCGCACGTCGAGGCGCCAGGAGGTGGAGTCCGGTGCCGCGAGGGCGTGGAGGACGGCGGCGCGGAGGACGTCCGGTTCGGCGACGGCGGTGACGGGGCCCGAGGTGGTCCCGAGGGCGTCGAGCCACGCGGCGACGCGGTGGCGGAGGTCCCGCAGGGACTCGCCGCCGTGGGGCGCCGCCGACGGGTCGGAGAGCCAGGCGGCGACCGCGGGTTCCTCGCTCGCGGCGACGGCGGCGAGCGTCCGTCCCCGCCAACTCCCCATGTCGCAGGCGGCGAGTTCACGCGCCGGCTCGGCCCGGAGGCCGAGCGCCTCCGCGGTGCGACGGCAGCGCTCGGACGGCGAGGTGTACGCGCGGGAGGCCGGGGCGACCGACGGGGCGACGGCCTCGGCACGGGCGATCCCCGCCGGGTCGAGGGGGCCGTCGTCGTCGAAGCGCACCTCGCGCAGGGCTTCGCTCGTCGCCGGGGAGATCAGCGTCAGCCGGACGGTCATCGGGCTCCTTCGTCTCTTCTGGGGTGTGCGGAGGGGGCGTACGGAGAGTGATCCAGGCCTCACACTCTTGGCGGCGGACCCGGCACGCGGTACGGTCAGGCGACATTTGAACAGCGTGACGACGGCGAGACGGAAGTCCGGTGAGAACCCGGCACGGTCGCGCCACTGTAAGCCGCGGCGCCACGAAAGGTGGCGTCTCGGGAAGTCAGACCCGTGGACCGTCGTCTTGCACCACCGTTTGGGACGCGAGTTCCCGCAGGAGGTTTCATCATGGCCGAGGCTGTCGTCTCCGCTGCCGTATCCGCCCCTTCCGTGGCCGTACCGGCTCCGCTGCCCGTCCGGGCCGTCCTTCCCTGGGCCTTCTTCGTCGGCCTTCTCGCCCTGATCGCGCTGTACTTCGTCGGTGCCGAGCAGGGTGCCACCTCGCTGTTCGCGGGCTCCGACGTGCACGAGTGGGTGCACGACGGTCGCCACCTGCTCGGCTTCCCCTGCCACTGAGGGGCGCCCCGCACATGCACGCCTCAACTGTGAGAGCCCTGCTGGTCCGCGGCATGCTCGCGGGCCTGATCGCCGGCCTCTTCGCCTTCACCGTGGCCTACGTGGTGGGTGAGCCTCCCGTCGACGGCGCCATCGCCGTCGAGGAGGCCCAGGCCGCCCACGAAGCCCACGCGGCGCCCGCGGCGCACGCCGGTCACGGCGGCGGCGCGGCCACCGAGGACGCGGCGGAGGAAGAGGAAGCGGTCAGCCGCGACGTCCAGTCGACTCTCGGCCTGGCCACCGGTGTTCTGGTGTACGGGGTGGCGCTGGGCGGCATCGCCGCGCTCGCGTTCTCCTTCGCCCTGGGACGCGTCGGCCGGTTCAGCCCGCGGGCGACCGCGGCGCTGGTCGGTGCGGCCGCGTTCACGACCGTCTACCTGGTGCCGTTCCTCAAGTACCCGGCGACTCCGCCGGCGGTCGGCAATCCGGACACCATCGGGAAGCGCACGACGCTGTTCTTCCTGATGATCCTGCTCAGCGTGCTCCTCGGCATCGCCGCGGTGATCGCAGGGCGTCGGCTCGCGCCGCGTCTGGGCAACTGGAACGCGACCCTGGCCGCCGGTGCCGGCTTCGTCGCCGTGACGGCCGTCGCCTTCGCGGTGCTCCCGTCGAACGACGACGCCGTCCAGGCGGGCTTCCCGGCCGCGCTCCTCTGGGAGTTCAGGTTGGCCTCGCTGGCCATCCAGCTGGTCCTGTGGGCGGTGTTCGCCGTGGTCTTCGGCGTCCTCGCGCAGAAGGCCCTCGCTCCGCGGGCCGCCGCCGACACCCCGGGTCAGCTCGGGGCGCCGGTCGCCGGCTGACCGGAGGACGACTCCGGCTCCGCCCCGCACGCCGCTCGCG